>CAYNBX010000237.1:0-3366 GCA_964395505.1 uncultured Bacteroidales bacterium
TTTTTGAAACTATGAAGGATATTTTACCGCACTTCATGTTTATAAATGCAGGGTTTTTAGAAAACTTTTTATTAAAACCTCACATTTATTACAAATAAAAGGGATATAATATTCTATAAAACTA
The DNA here is from genome assembly GCA_964395505.1 of uncultured Bacteroidales bacterium. GTDB lineage: Bacteria > Bacteroidota > Bacteroidia > Bacteroidales > AUK083 > AUK083. The sequence goes on from CAYNBX010000237.1 coordinate 125, forward strand.
ATCGTTATGTGTTTTTCAGTAAGCCCTATTTAGTGTGTTGATTATTAATTATTCTTTAAAAATAAAAAATTAAATTTTATCATATTAAATGGATTTATTTAATGCAGTTGATGTAACAAAACGATATGCTGATGTCACTGCTCTAAACAAAGTAAGCATATCAGTTCCTAAACAAAGTATTTTTGGATTGTTAGGCCCTAATGGCGCAGGCAAAACTTCTTTGATAAGAATTATAAATCAGATAATAGCTCCTGATGATGGCGAACTGTTTTTTAAAGGAGAAAAATTAAAATCAAATCATACTGAACAAATTGGTTATCTCCCTGAAGAAAGAGGATTATATAAAAAAATGAAAGTTGGGGAACAGGCTTTATACCTTGCTCAACTAAAAGGATTAACTAAACAAGATGCTTTAGAAAGACTTAAATATTGGTTTAAAAAATTTGAAATATTTAGCTGGTGGAATAATAAAGTGGAAGAGCTCTCAAAAGGTATGCAGCAAAAAGTTCAATTTATTGTTACTGTTATCCATAATCCTGAACTTTTGATCTTTGATGAGCCTTTTAGTGGTTTCGACCCTATTAATGTTAACATTGTAAAAGATGAAATATTAAGATTGAGAGATAATGGTGCAACTATTATTTTCTCAACACATAATATGGCTTCTGTTGAAGAGCTGTGCGACCATATTGCACTTATCAATAAATCAAAAAAAATATTGGACGGTGAAGTAAATCAAATTAAAAGAGCATATAAATCAAATATATTCGAAATTTGTTTCTCAGATTTTCACGGAAGTTTGAAAACTATTCTTAATAATGAATTTGAGTTATTAGATCAATCAAATGATGATGATCTGACAAAAGCAAAAATTAAATTACCAAAGAATAATACTTCTAATGATTTGATACAAAATCTTTTGCCTTATATTAACCTGCATTCATTTAATGAAGTTATACCCAGTATGAATGATATTTTTATTGCAAAAGTTAAAAAAAATTAACTTTTTTATCCAATTTATTGTATTTAGAAAATGCCAGGAATAAAATATATTCTCTTATTATTAAACATTAAAGATTAAAACAATAAACAATGAAAAAAATATTTATCATCATAAAAAGAGAATATCTTACCAGAGTAAGGAAGAGATCGTTTATTATTATGACTATTTTAGGACCAATATTAATGGCTGCCTTATTTATTGTGCCGGTTTATATTGCTGAAAAGACCGATGAAGTGAAGACAATAGGAGTTGTTGATCAAACAGGTTTATTCTTTAATAAATTCCATGATTCAGATAATTTAAAGTTTAAATATATTTTTTCAGATATACAAGAGATAAAAAATAATTTTTCTAAAAGTAATTTTTATGCTGTTTTGTATATTCCAAAAACTAAATTAAATGTGCCAACAACAGGCATATTATATTCAAATAAAAATCCTAATATTAATGTACAGAGTTACATAAAAAATACAATGGAGAAGGAAATAGAGGGTCTTAAATTAAAGGCTTCTGGTATTAACGAAAACATTCTAAGATCTGTAAAAACGAAAATACATTTATCTACTATTAAAATCAATAAAGGAGGTAAGGAAGAAAAGAGTAATACTGAATTAAGTATGACACTTGGTTTTGTGGGAGGTTTTCTTATATATATTTTTATTTTTATGTATGGTTCTCAGGTTATGCGTGGAGTTATTGAAGAAAAAACAAGTCGTATTGTGGAAGTAATAATATCTTCCGTTAAACCATTCCAACTGATGATGGGGAAAATTATTGGTGTTGCTTTAGTTGGTTTAACGCAATTTTTATTATGGATTGTTTTAACATTTTCTATTATTGGAGTTTTTAAAACTTATTACCACTCACAATTTAACATAAATAAAACAGAACAAGTTTTTTTAGGTGACAATAAACTTTCGCCTGATTCTCAAGAAATGCAGAACAAAAATAATGCTGTTGATATAAAAAACGCAGATATTAACAGTGCATTAAAAGCATTTAACTCTATTGATTTTGGAGTAATAATTTCTTCTTTCTTGTTTTTTTTCGTTGGTGGTTATTTGCTTTATGCTGCTTTATTTGCAGCTATTGGTTCAGCTGTTGACAGTGAAGCAGATACCCAACAATTTATGATGCCAATAACTATACCACTTATTCTTGCCATTGTTATGTCACAATTTATTATAAACAATCCTGACGGCCCTGTTGCCTTCTGGTTTTCAATCATACCTTTTACATCTCCAATTATTATGATGATAAGAATACCTTTTGGCGTTCCTTATTTTGACCTTATTCTTTCAATAGTTTTATTAATCATAGGATTTCTAATCACAACATGGTTAGCAGCCAAAATATACAGAACAGGTATTTTGATGTATGGCAAAAAGGTTAATTATAAAGAACTTTGGAAATGGATTAAATATAAGAGTTAAAGTTTTTAAGGCTTTTGTCTTTTTTTTAAAATATTTTTCTGAGTCTTGCTTAAAAATCTTTTTCCCTTGATTTCGCTTCCTAAATGTAGTCGAAGGGAACAAAGTAGAAGGGATTGTATCCGAAGTGGGAGCTTTACAAAAATGAGTTTTGTTCTTACATTCTACATATTTATACGGTTTTTCATAATTTCCTTCAATTAGAGTTTTTTTTCGGCTCCATCACTGTACTTGTTTTATACGTAAAATGATTTGTCTATACGCTCGTATTATACAAAATAAACCAATTTTACAGGCATGCGTTTTTTATTACAATTTGCTACTTCACCGTTTTTGTAATGTGTATTTGGATGTTTCTTCAATGGTTTTCAGCAAAAATAATATCAAGTTTTGCCATTGTTCTTTTTCTGTTACCTCTATCAAAAAATGGTACTAGTCGTTTTTATATTCATTTATGTATTTTGAAAGATATAAAATTGGACATCCCAACAAATTATAAGCAGAAAGCAGCAATACGTTTATAACTCTTCCTGTTCTGCCGCTGCCGTCTTTAAACGGGTGAATAGCTTCAAATTGATAGTGTAAAATTGCCAATTTGATAAGTAGATCAATTTTATCATTTTTATTATTGGCAACAGAAATCAAATTGTTAAATGGCTAAATTGGCAACAGCTGTCATACTTGATATTTGCGAAACACATATTATTATTGTAAAAATCTTTAATATATGGAGCAAGATTAAGGTCTATTCATAATTATTTAGTGTTTGTCCATAATGTCCGATTTCTTTATTTCGGCAAGCTCAATAC
>CAYNBX010000238.1:0-3341 GCA_964395505.1 uncultured Bacteroidales bacterium
CTAATGTACAACAAGTTTTTTAATATTGTACTTTTTTTATTGGAAAGTTATTAACAATTTTATTTATTATATTATAAACAATTATATTATAATTTATTATAATAATTATCAAAAAATATTATATTTGATATTTTATTAGTATTAAGATTATATATATTATGAAATGGAATAAGCCAAATCACTCTATGCCCTACATTAATTTTTTAGTGATTTTAATAATTTTATTTTTTTCTTTACGTCTTTTTGCTGCAGATGATAACCCTTGTGTTGGAGCACGTTCATCAGGTATGGGTCATTCTTCTGTAGCTTTATCCGATTTTTGGGCTGTTCAAAATAACCAGGCCGGACTATCTGATTTTAAAAACATTGCACTGGGTTTTTACTATAACAACCCTTTTTTCTTGAAAGAACTTAGTCTTAAAACAGCTGCTTTTGTCTTGCCTACAAAATCAGGAGTTTTTGGTGTAAATTTAAACTATTTTGGTTATAAACTTTATAATGAAAGTAAGCTTGGTTTAGCTTATGCAAAATCTTTTGGTAAGATGTTTTCAACTGGTATTCAATTGGATTATGTTTCAACTCATATTGGAGAAAATTATGGCAGCAAAAATGTTTTAACCTTTGAAGTTGGAATACGTTCGCAATTAAACAAAAATTTGTGTATTGCCGCACATATTTTCAATCCTATTCGTGCAAAAATTGCTGATTATAATGATGAACGTGTGGAAACTATTATTAAATTAGGAGTATTATATTCGTTTTCCGATAAGTTGTTAGTAACTGTAGAAACAGATAAATATATTGATTATAAGCCAGTTCTAAAAGCAGGTGTCGAATATTCCATCTTAAAAAAAACTTATCTGAGAATGGGAATATCAACAAATCCCTCAATATATACTTTTGGCTTTGGTCTTAATTTTAAAAGATTAAAAATAGATTTTGCAACAACAATTCATCAAGTGCTTGGAAGTTCACCACAAATATCTTTAGTTTATGATATAAAGTAAAATAAATAAACCTTTGATTTTAAATTTACAGAGTTTGTTAATTGGACTCATCAATAATTAAAAACAAATATGCAATTATCCATCTAAGTTTGACTAAAATAGCAGCTTAACATATAGATATATTTAACAATTAGAAATAAATGTTTCGATTTTATCAGTGTAAGATAATAATTTTATTTTTCATTTTGAGTATTTTGACTTCATCTGCTTTGTCGCAAGTTCCAACGAATCCAAATAAAGAAGATGAGATTAGTCAGAAAATTGAAAATCTTGCCTCAAACGTTGAGCATAAATTAGATTACACTGATATGATTGATGAGTTAAAATACCTTCAGCAAAATCCTATAAATCTGAATAATACTTCAGAAGAAGAATTAAAAAAACTATTTTTCCTTAATGATATTCAAATAAATAGTTTTTTGGAATACATAAATAAATATGGTGAAATAGTATCTATATATGAATTACAGGCTATTGACGGATTTGACCAAAGTTTAATCAGTAAAATAATGCCTTATATTACTATTTCAAAAGTTAAAAGACAATATAAAATTATACCGAAATACGTATTAAAATACGGGAGAAATCAATTTTTGGTACGTTATGCTCAAGTTCTTGAGAAACAAAAAGGATACTTACCAATTGAAGATTCTTTATATAAAGCAAATCCGAATTCCCGTTATTTAGGCAGTCCTGATAAAATATATGCTCGTTATAGTTTTAATTATCATAATAAAGTCAGATGGGGTATAACAGCAGAAAAAGATCCTGGAGAGGAATTTTTTAAAAATAAAAATAAAGATTTTCTTGAGATAAAACAAAATAACGGTTTCGACTTTTATTCTGCTTATTTGTATCTGAAAGATTTAGGTAAGATTAAAAATTTGGCAATAGGTGATTATCACTTGCAATTTGGTCAGGGATTAACAATGTGGTCAAGCCTGGCTTTTGGTAAATCTTTTGATGCTGTTAATATCAAAAGATATGCTCAAGGTATAAAACCAAATACTTCTGTTAATGAAAATAAATTTATGCGAGGTATAGCAACAACTATTGATATTAAAAACTATGAAATTTCAGTTTTTTATTCACATAAAAAAATTGATGCAAACATCACTGATATTGATTCTGTTAGCAATAATATATTATTCATTAGTTCCCTGCAAGAAACAGGATTTCATAGAACACCCAATGAAATTGCTGATAAGAACTCAATTACTGAAACTGTTTATGGTGCAAATATTTCTTATAAAAATAAAAATATAAAATTGGGAGCAACAGCTTTTAAGACTATGTATGATGCTGAACTAAGAAAGAGAATATCTCCTTATAACCAATTTGATTTTATGGGTAAAGAAAATATAAATATGGGCTTTAATTACAGCTATTTATTTAGAAACATAAATTTTTATGGAGAAGTTGCACGCAGTGATAATGGAGGTATGGCTTATTTAAACGGAATGTTAGCTAGTCTTAACCCACGATTTTCATTAGCTATGATTTACCGTAATTACGGGAAAAATTACCAAAATTTATTTAGTAATGCTTTTTCGGAAAATAGTAGAAATGCCAATGAAAAAGCCTTATATACTGGAATTATTGCTAATCTTAATAGAAAACTTACTCTTTATGCTTTTATAGATAATTTTGCATTCCCATGGTTAAAATTTAGTGTTGATGCTCCTTCTAAAGGGAACGATTATCTCGCACAACTTGAATATGATTTATCAAGAAAAATTAGAATGTATTTCAGATTTAGAGAAAAAAACAAACAAATTAATAATACACAAAAAGAAAATGTAATTAATTATCTTGATAATACAAAGAAACAAAATTTTAGATATTATATTTCTTATTCTGTTTTACCTTCAATTATTTTAAAAAACACAATTGAATATGTAAATTATAAAGTTGCAGACAACAAAGCACACAATGGATATCTTATTTATCAGGATGTTTTGTATAGACCATTAGAAAAGCCTTATTCTTTTTCGCTTCGTTATGCTTTATTTGATACATATAGCTACGATGAACGTATTTATTCTTATGAAAGTGATATTTTATATGCCTTTTCAATTCCTTCATATTGTTATAAAGGAAGTAGATTTTATTTTTTAGTTCATTATATTATTTCTAAAAATTTTGATTTTTGGCTTAGATATTCTCAAAGTTATTATTCCAATAAAAATACCATAGGTTCTGGCTTAGATGAGATTGATGGCAGATTAAAGTCAGATATTAAAATGCAGTTGAGAATTAAAATATAAAAAAAGACATAAGAAAAATCAAACATTCATTCAAATCTTACTGAGTCTGTCAAATTTTGTATATTAA
>CAYNBX010000239.1:0-3295 GCA_964395505.1 uncultured Bacteroidales bacterium
TTACGCTCGTCAAAAAAATGCTCATTTACAAGAGTAAACTCTGCTTTTTTTATTTCGCAAGCCTCAAACTCGAACATTCTGAATCAAACACTGAATTTACGGAAGGACACTAATTACACGGCTCGGTATTGACCAACAAAACATTTATGATGCACCTGGATTTAAACGCCGCCCTTTTATAAGAAAAACAAAAGTAGTGCCCCAATTGTAAAAATGAAAATTGCAATTGCTTGATAGTGAGTTGATAACAAATGTATATTTACAAGTTAGGTTAAGCTATTTTCACTTTTTTTCAAATTCAAGAGTATAAATCATTGATTCTATTTCAAGTAACAAATCTCTTTTGGATTCATTCGGGTCATAAACATAGCCATCAATAGTAACAACACGGTTCCTATCTTCATCCACGAGTGTATAATTCAAAAAAGGGCCGCCCATAAAGTCATTTGCAACTTCCCATAATCCCCTGGTTTCAATAGCAAAATGATTTTTAAAATTTATGCGTTTAGATACAAATGGTATTGACCTTGAAGTAATCATATATGAACCATTTGTGGGACCTGGTATATATTTTTTTGTAATAGAATCTCTTATTGCAATTATTCTATTAGTATTAAAAGAATTTGTGTCTGTATAATTATAAAAATAAATAAGCAGACCCTGACTATATTTTTGAGGTTCTCTTCTTATCCACATAAAATCTTTTGTTTCTTTAGCAATATATGAACCCCCAGGTATCTTTAAAGATAATTTAAAATCTTTTATAAGTTTTTTTCTAATCATAACATCTTCAAATGAAGATAAAGTTTTTCGAGTTCTAATTATATCAGTCTTATGAAACAAATAAAGAAAGGTTTCTTTGTTTTTATCAAATATTTTAAAAAAGGAAGTATTGTTGGGAACATTAATTTTTATAATTCTTTGTGGTTCAGCCCAATAATCTTTTTTGTTTTCTATATACGGTTTTATTACATTTTTATTAATATCAACAATAAAAATGTTATGATGCCTTTTAAACATTTTGTTACTAAGAGCTTTTGGTGGAAGACAAACAATATTGAAAATTGGTTCATTTTGTGGTAATCCTACCTGGTTTTGCCCAAAAAATTTTGAAATAGTATCTCCAATATTAGATTCCCAGATTCCTTTTTTTGCTATTACTAAAAGTTCAGATGTTTTCCCTGTTGAACGGTCTATCCCTGATTCTTCATTTGATGTACAAAATTGAAAAAAAATTAAGGAAAAACAACTTAATGAAACAATTAAAAATATCTTCTTTATTTTCATAATTTGCAAAGTTTTAATAATATCTTAGATTTCTTAAAATTTTAAATTTCTCATTAATATAAAAAATAATGTCAATAAGAGAATAATGTATTTTTAGCAATTTTGGAGTAAAATCATATTAACATATTAGCATTTACGTTGAATTTTAAAGAAATAAGGTTTATCGGGTTTTAACCCTTAACTTTTATTTTTATGCAAATAATAAAGAATAAATCAAAAAATATTGATATAATTTAACTTGCCACAGCAATTATTATTTTTCTACCAGGCTTAAGACGTCTGACATTTTTTATATTATTTAAACGTTTTATTTGTTTAACAGTTACTCCTTTGTATTCATTAGCAATACTCCATAAAGTATCTCCTTCTTGCACAACATAGTAAATATATTTTGAATCTCTATATTTAGATCTTGAAATAGTGCTGTAATTTCTTGTTGGTTTCTTTTTATAGTAATAATTATGAGAAGGGTATATCACTAATTTCTGACCGGGGTAAATAGTATTACGTCTTAAATGATTCCATGCTTTAAGACCTCTAACAGAACAATGATATCTTAAGGCTATATAACCTAAATTCTCGCCATTTCTTACTCTGTGAATTTGTCGTTGTTTATATCTTTTAATTTCAGATAATAATTTTTCTCTCTTTATTCCCTTCCTGGTTTCATAATCATACAAGGCGGTTTCATTGTCTATATAACTGGCTATATATTTTTCCGGGAGTCTTAAATAATATATTTTATTTTTTGTTGAAGGGATAATACCTTTTTTATAAGCAGGATTTAAAGGTTTAAGAACATCAATAGGGATATTTAATTTTTCTGATATTTGAGCAAAAGACAATATTTGTTTTACTGCAACAGTGTCAACTTGAAAAGCAGTATATCTTGGTATTAAAGGATAAATATTATGTTCAGCATGATAGTTCATCACGTAATTAACTGCTATAAATGCAGCCACATAAGCTCTGGTTTCTCTTGGCAAGTAATATTGTATTTGCCAAAAATTTCTTTTTCCGCCAGATCTTCTAATTGCTTTATTCACATTACCAGCACCTGAATTATATGCAGCTAATACTAATAACCAGTTATGATAAATTCCATAAAGGTCTTTTAAATGTTCACAAGCAGCAATTGTTGATTTGTATGGGTCGTATCTTTCATCAACAAATGAAGTAATATTTAATTTATACATTTTAGCTGTTCCATACATAAATTGCCATAAACCAGCAGCTCCAGCCCTTGACCTTGCCTTTGGATTTAAAGCAGATTCTACAATTGCTAAATATTTTAATTCTAATGGAATATCATACTTGTCAAGCTGTTCTTCTATCATAGGAAAATATAGTCTGGACAATCCTAAGATTTTTGAAGTAAGATTTCGCCTTTTTACTGTATATAAATTAATATAAGCTTTAACATATTGATTATATTCAAGACTAATAGGAGAGTTTACATTCAAATCGCTTATTCTTTCAAAATATACGGAATCGCTGTACTTTGGAATATAATTAACAGGAAATCTATGTACATTTAATAATGCAGTATCAGAAGCGAATTCTAATTTTTTAAAATATTGATAATTTACTAAACTGTCAAGTATTGATATAATAGGAGATTCATCAATAGTATCCTGGCTTTTTTTTGTTGAATCATAAATAATTATGGGTTTTATGACATTCGTGGTATCTTTAATTGGAATATTTTTTTCTGCAAAAGCAAAATGAATGCCTATTAAAAAAACAAAAAAATATATTGCAGATTTATATCTCATAATTAATAAATGTTAATTTTTGTTATTGTTTTAGATTTATATAATGCAAAAGTAAATTATTTTATTGTAAAATTACTTAAAAAATTACAACAACAAAAAATTTATAAAAACGATTTCAAATATTTTTAACCTTATTAGTTCAAATATTTTATTTATAAAAAGAGTAACTATTACTAATTAGGGCTTACTGAAAAACACATAACAATTTGTTTTATTAAATATTATATCCCTTT
>CAYNBX010000240.1:0-3292 GCA_964395505.1 uncultured Bacteroidales bacterium
GATATGATATGTTTTCCGTTTTACTATTTTCTCAGAATACCTAAACTATAGCCATACATTCTATTAAATAATTAGTTATCAATATATTAAAAAAATATAGCGATATTGTAAGCATAAGAAACATCCATGATAGCAATTTTTAACACGAGAATGATCTCCGATAGCAATCGAAAAAAATGAAACTTAAAATTGGAAATTCATGATAAGTAAAAATTTTTAATTTCTATTTGTTAAGATTAATGTTTTTACTCCTTAATTAGCTGTCTAAAAATTGTGGAGTATTATATTACTCTGCTGTGAAATAGTATTACTAAACCGTTAATTTATTTCAAGGGGTAAATCATAAATCTTCAATCATTGAAAACATTAAGACCCGATGAAATTAAAAATATTGTAAAATGCACATAAGTATTAAACGACAAAGCGACCTGGCAAAATTTCATTATTCTATACCTTAAAGAAATATTTTAATACAAAATGTAATAAAAAGAAATATTCTGTGGGACTCTGGTTATTACCAAATATTTTCTAAATCCTTTGAAGAATATTTTACATTTCTATCTACATAAAGTGTTTTTTTGTTTTTATTTTTCAATATAAGGCTGTTTTTATTAGATAAGCGTGACAATAAAGCTATTGGAAAAAGGAAGACATAATAAATTATAGAAAGGGTAATTTTTGAGACGACAAAGCCCATACCTTCTGCTAATTTTAGCCAAATCCACGAGATATAATATGTTAATTGTTTTGATAATATTGATATTATTATTAATCCGAGAGCTATGTATAACAAGTCGTTAATTTTATAAATCAGGAAGAATATTATTAATGCACCTGTGAGTACAAGAATCGTTTCAAGGCTTTTTATTGTTTTCATTTTTTTATTTTTTTTATGCAATTGATATTACCCTAAAGTATTATAAGTCATTCATAGTCATTATTCCAATAAATACCAGGAGTCATTTAATAATCATTCAATAGTTATTTGTTGTCATTAATTGTCATTATATTTAATATTTTAAGAATAAATTACAAATCTTAAATTAAAAAATAAAAAGATCTTTTTTCTTAGGTTCCTTTCATTTTCAAAATCATTTTTTTTAGAATAAAGTATAAATAAAAGGAGCTAAAGCAGAGCTGCCGCCAAATATTATTAATAATCCTAATAATAAAAGAAGGATAATAATAGGAATAAGCCAGAATTTTTTTCTTTCTGCAAAAAACTTAAATAAATCTCTTAAGAATGACATAATATGTTTTTTATTAAAAATTAGTAATAAATTTAATCTAATACAAAATCTTCTTTCCAATTATCCGTATTATTCCATTTTGGTTGTTCTGTTTTAACAAACAAAAAATTATTCATAACAAGATAATCCATTTCAGTGCGCATAAAACATCTGTAAGCGTCTTCAGGAGTGCACACAATAGGTTCACCTCTTACATTGAAACTGGTATTAACAATCACTCCAAAACCTGTGAGCTTTTTAAAGGTATTGATAAGCTGCCAATATTTTGGATTAGTTTCTTTATGAACAGTTTGTATCCTTGCTGAGAAGTCGATGTGAGTGATGGCCGGAACGTCAGAGCGTTTAAAATAGAGTTTGTCTTTTAAGTTTAGGGTATTAAAATTTTCAGGCAGTTTATTTCTCCTTGACTTTACAACAGGTTCAACAATAAGCATATAAGGCGATTTTGTTTTCAGGTCAAAGAACTCTTCTTTATTTTCGAAAAGTACTGAAGGTGCAAAAGGTCTGAATGATTCTCTGTATTTAATTTTAAGGTTTAATTTTTTCTGCATTTCAGGATTTCTAGGGTCACCGATAATACTTCTGTTTCCTAAAGCTCTTGGTCCGAATTCCATTCTTCCCTGCATCCAGCCTATGATTTTCCCTTTGTTGATATATTCTGCAACATCATTACACAGACTATCAAAATTATCAAATTTTTTATATACAGCTTTAAATTTTCTTGATGTAAGAATAATGTCTTTATCAGAATATTCTGGTCCCAGATAAGCGCCTTTCATTTTATCATTGTTAACATCAACGTTTCTATTTTTATCAAAATAAATATGATAAGCGGCAAAAGCAGCGCCAAGAGCACCTCCGGCATCGCCAGCAGCAGGTTGTATAAAAATATCTTTAAATATACCGCTGTTCAATATTTTGCCGTTAGCAACGCAATTCAAAGCCACACCTCCTGCTAAACATAAGTAATCGGCTCCTGTCAGCTTTTTGGCTTCTTTTACCATTTTTAATACTATTTCTTCGGTAACTATTTGTATAGCTAAACCAAGGTCGCAATGGTGTTGTAAAATTTCTGATTCGGAGCCTCTTTTTTTGAAACCAAATAATTCCTCCCATTTTTTCTCTTTAACCATTTTTAATCCTACTGAATAGTTAAAATATTTTTGATTAATCCAGATAGAGCCGTCATCATATATTTTTATTAATTTATTTTTAATGATGTCAACAAAGTTCTTCACTCTTTCAGAATCAGGATTACCGTAAGGTGCCAGACCCATAAGTTTATACTCACCCGAGTTAACTCTGAAGCCAAGAAAATAAGTAAAAGCAGAATATAATAATCCCAATGAATGAGGAAAATGCATTTCTTTTAGAATAGTAATATTATTTTTCTGTCCGTAAGAAATAGAAGAAGTAGCCCATTCGCCCACTGCATCAATGGTTAAGATAGCTGCATCTTCGAAAGGTGACGGATAAAAAGCACTTGCAGCATGTGATAAATGATGCTCGGGAAATAAAAGTTTAATGTTTTTTTTATCGAAATCACTGATTTTTTTTAACTCTGATAATATCAGTTTTTTTAAAAACATTTTTTCTTTTATCCAGACAGGAATAGCTTTAACAAAAGAACGGATACCTTTTGGAGCAAAAGCATAATATGTTTCTAAAAGTCGTTCGAATTTCAAGAAAGGTTTATCGTAAAACACTACAGCATCTAATTCGTCAATAGAAAAACCTGAATATTCAAGGCAATATTTAACTGCATTTTCAGGAAACGATTTGTCATGCTTTTTTCGTGTAAATCTTTCTTCCTGAGCAGCAGCAAGAATGTCTTCATTATGAATTATTGCAGCTGCAGAATCATGGTAGAAACAAGATATCCCTAATATTTTCAATTTTATATGTTTTAATTTTTTAACAGATATATGCATTAATAATTATTTAGATAATATTTAAATGCATTTTTTATAAAAGATTTTTATTAAACTTTTTTATTTTCAAGCTCTTCAATATAATTATAAATTTTATCAACAAAATTTTTC
>CAYNBX010000241.1:0-3279 GCA_964395505.1 uncultured Bacteroidales bacterium
CCCTTTTCTGCGTACAGGTGATCTGGGATTTTATAATCATGGAGAGCTGTTTGTATCTGGCAGGCTTAAAGATTTAATTATTATAAGAGGAAGAAATTATTATCCTCAGGATATTGAATTTACAGTGGAAAATTCACACCCTGGTTTGCGGCATACTTGCTGTGCTGCTTTTTCAGTTGATGTGGGGACCCAGGAAAGATTAGTCATTGTGCAGGAACTTAAAAGAACATTTATTAGAAATTTGAATGTTGAACAAGTGTGTGATTCTATTCGTAAATCTGTTTCAGAGGAATATGAATTACAGGTTTATGCAATCTCGCTTTTAAGAACTGCAAGCATTCCCAAGACCTCAAGTGGTAAAATTCAAAGGCGAAAATGTAAAGAAAAATTTTTAGATGGGAGTTTGAATGTTGTGGGCTCTTGGAAATTAAATTTGTATGAAGATAAGGAATTTTCTGAAACTGAACATACAGTTGAATTTTTACAACAATGGCTTGTAAGTTGGTTAAGTAAAAAAATAAAAGTTGAACCAAAATCTGTTAATCCTGAAAAATCTATTACAATATATGGATTGGATTCTATGTCAGCAGTGGAATTAGAACAGGAATTATCAGAAAAGTTTAGCATTGATGTGCCGCTTTATATGTTTTTTCAAAATATTAGTATTACTCAATTATCTGAAGAATGCTTTAAATTATTGCAGAAAAATTCTTGAATAGTAAAATCACAATACATAAAGGTTGTTATTAGCTAAAGAGAAAACTTATGAATTTTCTATACTTTTGAATAATAAATTTTATAAAACTTAAAATAATTAAATCATGATACAATTTAATGATTATCCTATTAATAATGAATCAATAGAAAACAGGGTATTAAAAATAACTTCTAAAGAAATAGAAAATTATACAGATATTGAAGCTTATAAAACAATTTTAAGTATGATTGATTTGACAACATTAAATGGTTCTGATACTGATGAGAAGATAATCAATTTATGTAAGAAAGCTTATAATTATAAAGAAAAGGGCTCTGATGTGCCAAATGTTGCTGCTGTTTGCATATATTCTCCTTTTGTAAAAATTGCAAAAAATATTTTAAAAGATAAAAACATAAAAGTAGCTTCTGTTGCAGGAGCTTTTCCGGGTGGACAATCGCCTTTATTTGTAAAGCTTGAAGAAATAAAATATGCTCTTGAACAAGGTGCTGATGAAATTGATATGGTTATTTCAAGAGGTAAATTCCTTGAGGGTAAATATGATTTAGTTTTTGATGAGATTGCTGCTGTTCGTAAACTATGCAAAAGTACAGATGTTAATCTTAAAGTTATTCTTGAAACAGGTGAATTGGAAACTTTAGTCAATGTTAGAAAAGCAAGTGAAATAGCTATTAATGCAGGTGCTGACTTTATAAAAACTTCAACAGGGAAAATTAAACCTGCTGCAACTGAACAAGCTGTTATGGTTATGATTGACACAATTAAAGAATATTATGAAAAAACAGGTAAAATGATTGGCATTAAACCTGCAGGCGGAATTTCAGAACCAAAGCAAGCTTTAAATTATTTTAAAATCGTGAACGAGATATTAGGTTCAGAATGGCTTAATAAAAATCATTTTCGTTTTGGTGCAAGCAGACTAGCTGATAAAGTTCTTTATGAAATTTTAAAAAATAATTAAACCTTTTAAAATTAATTAAGTCTAAAATGAGAATTGATTAATCACAAAAAATATTAATTATCATGAAAAAGTTATTCTTATTACTATTTACAGGTATGCTTTTTGGAAGCTTGAGTGCCCAGGAAGTAAATTATGATGAGCTGTCTCTTTATATTAAAGGAGAATTAAACAAAGAAAATCTTGAATTTAATGATGAGCAATCTCAAGAAAGTTTTCAAGAAAATACTATTGAATATTATTATAAAGGCAAAAGAAGAAATGCTGCAGTAGATACTATTTATTGTTACCGCTGGAACGTGCCTGAAGAAGAATGGGAAAATCACCATCGTTCAATAAAAGCCTTTGATAATAATGATAATCTAATTGAACAAACTATACAGGTATGGGCAAGTGATAGTTTATGGATAAATGGTCTGCACTACCTGTATGAATATAATTCTATTGGCAAAAGAGCTAATAAAACTGTTCAGGTTTGGAATCGTCATTCTAATTCCTGGCAAAATTATTTTCACAAAGAATTTACTTATAATTCACAGGGTTATTTAATTGAAATTTTAAACCAAAAATGGTGTTATCAGGCATCAGAATGGGCAAATAAATACCGTAAACTATTAGTTTATAATAATTTGAACAAACTATCTGTTGACACTTGTCAGGTTTGGAAACCATTTCATCAAAAATGGTGTAATTCAAAATTAGATTTATATAAATATAATAATACAAATTCTTTGCATGCTAAAATAACAAAGAGAAGAAGATTGTTCCCTTATGCCCCATGGATAAAATTTTCACGAGTTACATTTTTGTATAATAGTAATAATTTAATGGCTTTTAACAAATATCAAAGATGGAATCCTAAAAAAAATAAATGGATTAACAAAAAAAGAAATTTATTTACTTATAATAATAATGCTCAGTTAATTGGAAGGTTGAATCAAATATGGATACCTCGTATAAATATATGGATTAACAATAATAGAATTGGGTGCAGCTATAATGATAGTGGATATATCAGTGAAAGAATATATCAAAAATGGGATAAGAGAAATTCTTTATGGAAAAATGCTCTATTGGCTAATTTCGACTACGATAATTCAGGAAATTTAATTGAGAAATTAGTTCAACGTTGGAACCCTACTGCTCAATCCTGGATTAATTATTTGAAATTTATTGTCAAAATACAATATAAATCTTCTCCATCTGACATTAGTGAAATAACAAATAATAATGAAAATATTAAGTTGATTTTCCAGAATCCATACACTAATAATAGTCCAATTGTTGTTTATGGTCTTAAACAAGGAGTATATTATACAAAAGTTTATGACCTGAATGGTAAACAAATAATTAATATGCAGTGCAGAGATGGTGAAACAATATCGTTTAATAAGAATCTAAGACCAGGCATTTACATAATTTACATTCAAGATGATGAATCAATTATATATAAAAAGAAAATGATTGTTCTAAAATAAATGAATAAATAAAATATATAAAAAAACTGTTCTTTTGAACAGTTTTTTTTTATTATTTTTGATTGGTGATTACTTGAATAATTTTTTACAGATGAAACGACCATGACAAAAAGGAATTTAGATTT
>CAYNBX010000242.1:0-3278 GCA_964395505.1 uncultured Bacteroidales bacterium
AAAAAACCATATTAAAAAGACGTCATTCTGAATCAAACACTGTATTTATGGACAAACACTAATTGGGGATTGTGTAAGAATACCATATAAGACAGATAATACAGAAGTTAGATGGGGGTTTGGGATATTTCTACATAATTATAAGTTTGTAGTTGCAAAAAGTTAGAAAAAAAATGAAAGATTAGAAAAAAATAAAATAACATTTAAAAACAAATTTTGTCTAAATAAAAAAATATACAAATATTAAAAAAGCTATTTTTCAGTAAGGCCTAATTAATTGATTTAACTTTTTTATTAATTTCGCCAATTAAAAAAATATTAATATATAATGTCAATCAAGGTAAGTAATGTAACAAAATTATATGGTGAACAAAAAGCCCTTGATAATGTTACCTTTGAAATAAAACAGGGGGAAGTTGTGGGTTTGTTAGGACCCAATGGAGCGGGTAAAACTACAATGATGAAAATTATAAGTTGTTTTTTACCTGCAACTTCGGGAGATGTTTCCGTTTATGGTTTTGACGTCCTGGAACAATCCATAGAAGTCAGGAAAAAAATAGGATATCTCCCTGAAAACAACCCTTTATACCCTGATATGTATGTTAAAGAATATCTTGAATTAATAGCAGGCATTCATAAATTGGGTAAGAGAAAAAAACAAAGAATAACTAAAATAATAGAAATTACTGGTTTAGGAATTGAACAAAACAAAAAAATCGGTGCTTTGTCAAAAGGCTATCGTCAAAGGGTTGGTCTCGCTCAGGCATTGATACATAACCCTGAAGTTTTAATATTAGATGAACCAACATCCGGGCTTGACCCAAATCAGTTATTAGAAATAAGAAATCTTATCAAAGAAATAGGGAAAGAAAAAACTGTAATGCTTTGCACTCATATTATGCAAGAGGCTGAAGCAGTTTGCAGCAGAGTGATTATAATTAATAAAGGTAAAATTGTAGCTGATGATTCCACCACTAATCTTTATAAAATTGCATTAGGCAAAGAAATAATAAAAGTGGAATTTAACTCTTCTGTACCTGCTTATTTGATAAAATCTATACCGGGTATTATAAATGCAAAGAATATTAAAGAAAATATCTGGGAAATAGAATCTAAACCTGATAAAGATATACGTTCAGACATCTTCAGGTTTGCTGTTAAAAATGACTTTACTGTTTTATCAATGAATAAAGAAAAGCAGAAATTAGAAGAAATTTTTCAACAATTAACAAAAAATTATCATAAATAATTTATACAAATAACTAAATTATTATACATTTGCTATTTTAATAGTGGAAAGATTTGATCGATTGCAACCACGACAGAAAAATGCTAAAACAATTTTTTATCATACCTTACAATCATTGATTTTCCCCATTATATAACTTTATTATTAATTATTAAAACATTAAAAAAATGGGATACTTATTTACATCTGAATCAGTTTCAGAAGGACATCCTGATAAAATTGCAGATCAAATATCAGATGCATTATTAGATGAGTTTCTGCGTTGGGATCCTGAGTCAAAAGTTGCTTGTGAAACATTAACAACAACAGGCTTAGTAGTTTGTGCAGGAGAAGTTAAAACCAAAGGTTATGTTAACGTTGAAAAAACAGTTAGAGAAACTATCCGCAAAACTGGATATACTAAAGCTGAATATAGATTTGATTATAATTCGTGCGGAGTAGTTTCAACTATACACGAACAATCTTCTGATATAAATCAGGGAGTTGTGAAGGAAAAAGAAGAAGATCAAGGTGCTGGAGATCAAGGGATGATGTTTGGATATGCAACAAAAGAAATGGATAATTATATGCCTATGCCTATTGAATTAGCTCATATTCTGGTACAGGAACTTGCAGCAATACGTAAGGAAGGTAAAGAAATGACTTACCTGCGACCTGATTCAAAATCACAGGTTACAGTTGAATATGATGATAATGATAAACCTAAAAGAGTTGTAACTATTGTTTTATCCACTCAGCACGACGAATTTATATTACCTGAAGATTCATCTGAAAAAGCTGCAAAACAAGCAGAAAAAGCAATGCATGATAAAATCACTGAAGATATTAAGAATATCCTTATACCGAGAGTAAAAAGTACATTGCCAGAATATATAAATAAACTTTTTAATCATTTTAACTTATTTGTAAATCCTACAGGAAAATTCGTTATTGGAGGTCCTTACGGTGATACAGGTGTAACAGGAAGAAAAATTATTGTTGATACTTATGGTGGAAGAGGAGCACATGGAGGGGGTTGTTTTTCAGGAAAAGACTCTTCAAAAGTTGACCGCTCAGGTGCCTATGCTGCAAGACATATTGCTAAAAATCTCGTTGCTGCTGGAGTGGCAGATAAATTGCTGGTACAAATTGCTTATGCTATCGGCATAGCAGAGCCAGTTGGCTTATATATCAACACTTATGATACAGCAAAAGTAAAAAATGAGGAAGGCAAAAAACTTACAGACGGAGAAATTGCTGAAAAAGTAAATAAAATTTTTGATTTGAGACCTTACGCCATAATAAAAAGATTAAAACTAAAAAATCCTATCTTCGAAAGAACTGCTTCTTACGGTCATTTCGGAAGAGATAATTACACTGAAGAAGTTGAAGTTTATTATAAAAATGAAGATACTATTACTAAAATAATTGACGGAAAAGAAAGATACTTTAAGAAGGTTGAATTCTTCCCCTGGGAAAAATTAGATTATGTTGATAAAATAAAAAAAGAATTTAATTTGGAAGAATATTAAAAAGAAGTTACAGCTTTTCGTAAATGATTTTAATTTACAAACTTCTTATTGAGAACAGTTTAAAAAGTCATATATAATCTTAAATTTATAAACCAAATCTATTAAAAACTTGAATTGAAAGCCATTGTTGGCAATGCTCACTCAGACATTCTCTTCGTAACAAGGGCTGCACCCGAGATACTCTTCGCTGGGCCGAGCCAATACTTACGCACATTTCAACTTTTTGCCGCAAAGTAATTTGCAGATTTAAGATTAAATAAAAATGTGGAAGAAATCAAACCACCAACGTGTTAAAACTAATCATCTAATGAATAGCTAAAATTTTTAAAACTTAAATATTCTCTAAAATTATGTGGATTTATATGCAATTCTATAAATCTACCACGAAGTTCAGCAGTTATTTCATAAGAACTCATTTTTGAATTTGAACCTGTTATAATCAATTTAATATTAGTGGTTTTATGTATTCTCCCAGGCCATTTACTTCAGTCAGGTATAATATGAATTTTGTCAGGAAG
>CAYNBX010000243.1:0-3267 GCA_964395505.1 uncultured Bacteroidales bacterium
AAAAAAATATAAAATTTTCAGATTGCCGCATTTACTCTATGAAGTTTATAATATTCCACATTTTTTAGACAGTCAATTAGTGTTTGTCCATAATGTCCATTTTCTGCGTTACACTCGTCAAAAAAATGCAATAGAACCAAATTATAGATATTGAATACCTCTCAGGAAAATTGTTGCTTGTCCTGACTTCATCATCGATTTTCCCGGCTTAATCAATTAAATGTAATCACTGATACCCCTTTTCTGCCGTCTATCTTAATAGTTAAAGGTTTATCAAAACTTACATGTTTAAGATATTTAGTTCTATGAATTAAATTTTGTTTATTCAAAACATCAAAGTTTATAAAATTTGTTGAAGAAAAGGAATCTATAGAAAAATATCCGATATTCATAGATGTAACATTATGAAAAAAATGAGAGCCTAAAGACGAATCAAGAGGAAAATCTTTTAAACTTGTTTCAACAATAACTTTAGCATTAGAAATTTGAGACCAAACAACAGGTATTCCAATAAATCTGTCACGTGTACCCCATCTGCCCGGGCCAATTATAATATAATTTTTATTTTTTGAAATCATTTCAGCATTTAATTTTTCAATTTCGTAAACTATCTCAAGAGTTTTTGTTCTGTCAAATGTATCATTATCAACAAAAACTACATCTTTAATATTATCAATTTTACCATTTCCCATACTTCTTTGTGAATATAGTAAAGTTTTATCTTTATCAATTTTATCAATATCAACAATGTAATCCTGTTCATTTCCTATTAGCGGTTTTATTTGCAACAAATAAAAAGAAGTATTATAATTTTTATCTTTATTTAAATCAACAGCAAACTCTATTTCTACTGGAGTTCCCATAGCTTCTTTAACAATATTAAGGATAACATTAATAGTCTTAGCAAGAGGAATATAGTTATATTTTAAAATATCAGCAAAATTAATAATTCTTGGTCCCATAGAAGTTAATCCTGGATTTATAATATCATTATCAATATTATAAACAGAAGCACAATGATTAAGTGTTCCATGTTTTTCTGCTTCACTAATGTCTAACTTTATCAGGTTTGCTTCTTCTACCCTATCAAATAATTCCATATCTTTTTTCTTCATATCAATAGCATATAAATAAACTTGTGAATTTTTATATATATCTTTTATTGAATTGATTTCAACTTTAGGATATTTTGGGGAGAATCTATAGGCTTTTTCACCTTCTACAACATATTGTCCCAAACCAACAGCAGCAATAGCAAAACCTTCTTCAGGTTTCATATTTCCTATTGGATAATAATTATATGATTGTGCTACACCGCTTATGTGAGGATAATAATAAGCACCAAACTGGTTACCTACAACTTCCTGGATAACTATTGCCATTTTCTCTTCTTCTATTTTATAGTTCACTGCTTTAAAGTAATTACGAGAAGTATTAGAATATATTGATGCATAAACTAATTTTATAGCATTTACTGTTTGTCTGAGTCTTATATTGAGATTGGGATTATTGTTTGGAAGAAAGAAAGTTGCGAATATGCCTGCAAAAGGATGCATCATAGAATCTTCAAATTGACCTGAAGAACGAATAGCTAAGGGTTTATTGATAAGATTAAGTAATACTTTTAGCTTTTTGATAAGACTTTTTGATAATTTTGATTTTAAAAATACTTTTTTTATCTTGTTATAGTCTTTTTCAGTATATATAAATTTATTCAGTTTATTTCTTTCTATAAAATTTTCAAATTCGTTAGTACCAATAATTATAGTTCTCGGTGTTTTTATGTTAATATTTGGTATAATTTTATGAAAATCTATATTATTAATTAAATTATTAATAAAAGCAAGACCTCTTCCTTTTCCTCCTAATGTTCCTGATGCAAAGCTTACGATATTTTTTTCGTCTAAAATATCTGATTCATTAAAATTAACAACTTTGCCTTTATATTTATTCTGTCTGTATTCACTAATAATATTAATCATATATTCACGCAGCTCTTTTGTGGTATTAAAATCAGATACTTTGTAAGGGTTAATTGTTTTTGCAATTTGAATTTCACCCCGAGCCATCAACCATAATGAAAAATGGTTTTTTGAAGCATGTTTAATAAGCGATTCATCTGGAATAATTTTTAAATATGCTTCAAATTCTTTTAAAGATTTAGCAACAGCTATCTGTTTCCCTGATTTGTCACTATAAATAAAATTGCCAAAACCGAGATAGTAAGTGATAAAGTTTTTTAAATCCTGTAATAGAGTTTCTGAATTTTTGTTAATAAACTTAGAATTTAGTTTTTTTGCATCTCTTTCGTATTGAGCATCAGACGACTGTAATATAGTAGGCAAATCATTTATTTTGTTTTTTATATATTTTAAAAGTTCAATGCCTGCTTTATCGTATAATTCCCCATTTTTTTTAAATTTTATATCAGAAATAACACAAAGCACATAATCTTTATATTTATTAAAATAATCAATTGCGTCTTCATAATTAGATGCTAAAAGAACCTTTGTTCTTGCTCTCATCCTTGATATTTTATTCAATTCATTATTACTAACATCAGCAATTAGTTGTTCTGTTTGTTCAAAAACAATAGAATATAACATAGGCAAGTATCTGGAATAATACCTTGCAGAATCCTCTACTAATAATATAACTCTAACTTGACCAATTTTTGTGTCATTTTCAACATTTATATTATCCTCAATATATTTAACCATTGCAAAGAAAATTTTAGAATCACCGTTCCATACAAATATTTTATCTATTGCAGATAAACTTTGGCTTCCATCTTCAAAAAATCTAATATTACTATTATTGTTTAGAAGGAGAAATAATGGTAAATCAGGGTAATTTTTTTTAATTTTTTTACTAAGATTAATTGGTGTGATATTATCAATTCCCATCATTAATACAACTAAATCAAATTTCTTGTTTTTTAATAAATTTAAGGCTTCTTCAGTAGATGATGTTCCTGTAATTCTGGGGAGAGATGATAAATTAAGATGATAAACCTCGCCCATTGATTGTTCAAAAAATCTATCTTCGTTTTCAAGTATATATGCATCATACAAAGTTGCCACGAGTAGTATCTCTTTTACTTTAAATTTCATTAAGTCATAATAAATATCTCTATTCAAATTTTGTTTTCTGATAAATTCTTCTAATAAATGACCTTTCATAATTCTATTTATTTTAGATATTAATTCCCAAAAATTCGTATAATAAAATATAAATATAACACTTTTTTATTAAATACTTAACTTT
>CAYNBX010000244.1:0-3261 GCA_964395505.1 uncultured Bacteroidales bacterium
TTTTGATTTTTTTAAATATATAGGTAAAAAATCCAATGATGAAAATATAGAAAAATATAATGGAATTGATTACGAGAATGAAAAAACTATAAGAAATCAATATAACAAACTATCAAGGGATGAGAAGAAAAACGCATTGAAAAGACCTCGTATTGATTATGACATAATTAGAATGACCGCAAATATTCAAGCGTACAATAAATCATTTTTAAATTGCAGGATGTTTGAGAATGATTTTCCTTTCTTGCTTGATTTGATTTTTAATTTTTATTCATCTTTAAATACAAATAAAAAAGACTATATACAAACAATAAATACAAAACTTAGATTAAAGGACATCAAAGTAAAAAATATTAATTCTATACAAGATATTAACCCTGACAAGGGTAAAGGCGCTAATCAAAAAAAAGCAAATGGAATTAAACCAAGTGGACAAAAAAACTTTTGGCTGCAGCAATTAGTTAGATTCACAGGAGTCTGGCAGGGTTTTGTTTCAGGATACATATCACAAAAAGATTTTAAAAATTATTCACTTGTTCCTAATAATATTTCATTTGAGTATTTAAGTGCTGTTTATAAGGATTTTAAAAAGCTTATTCATGGTACAGGCTCCATAAAATTTGATATTTTTTTAATCCTTCTCTTAACTGAAAAAATGATAGAGCATAATAGAAATTATAATGAAGAATGGAGTTTTGAACCTATTAATAATAAAATATCAGGTTTCCAGTTTGCTTATTTCAAAAATTTAGGACAACGTCCTGCTGTTACAAATATTGGTTTTCTGGGCTTACCCAATTTTATTAAATTTAAATCTGAAGAGGAAGGCAATCATTGGAATGATATACTCAAAGAACATCAAGGAATAATTAACACAATAGATGAGCGTTATTCTTCTAATATATCAATGCTCCAAGAATACAGACAGTTTATCTCAGCAAGCGATTTTGATCATTTTTTACAATTTCAATTTAACTATGCAACATATTTAATAAGTGAGCGTCTAAAAAAGAATTACAGGATTAAACCATTTTCAATTAAAAATATGGAGGTACTTATGGGAACGAATGAAAGATATCAAAAAATTATTTCCAATTCAGGATTCCAAGCAGTAGCTAAAGCTATCAGAAATTCTACAATTTTACCAATTATTCACAAAAACAATAAAGATGCTGTTTTCGGTTTAAGTCAAAAATTTAAAATTGCTTCTAAAGATAAAGACACTTTCACATCGGAAGTATCACAATTTATACAATTATATAACGAAAAAATAATGTTGAAAGACTATAATGGAAAACAGCACCAAAAGTATATTACTACTGAAGAATTAGACGAATTTTATAAACTTTTAGATGAAAATTATTCATCTAAATTAATAGCAGGTATGTTAACAGCCTTTGGCTTTGCTAAAAATCCAAGCGAAAAAAAATAAAATGCTAATATTAAAAAGGAGTCTTAAAATGTCTGAAAAATTAAATTCAATTTCTATAAGTGGACGAATTACACTTAATATGCATTCATTAAACAACGAGGGAAATGAAGGCAATCAGGTTTTAACAAGGCAGGCTACCATAATAGACCAGAATGGCAATCCTGCAACGGTTACTGCTGTTAGCGGTGACATGCTGAAACATATAATGTGTGAACATTTTTGGAATATTGCAAAAGAGGACAACTTAAAACTTTCAAATACGTCTAAAATATTCAACGCTAATAGAATAAAAGCAGACGATATTGAAAGGACAAGAGCAGATACACAATCGGATATTGCAGATGATATTATTAAAACATGCTCACTATGCGATATTGCAGGTGCTATGCTCACAGAGCTTGGTAATTTCTCTCGTAAATCCATAGCAGAATTTGGCTGGCTACTTGCGTTACCTGAGGCTAATCAAACAGAAAGCTATTTTCATGCAAAATATGTTTCTGATGCGAAAGCTAAAAAAGACAATCTTGATAAAGAAGAAGGAGACGAGAAAAAAGCAGGGAATATTGGACAGAATATTTTTCATCGCCCTGCTAATTCAGGTATTTATGCATTTGTAGGCAACTTAGAAATATCCCGTCTGGGCTATAATGACATATCAAAATTATATCCTTTGTCTGATGATGAGCGAAACAAACGATATAAAGCATTATTGAAATCTATTCTTTATACTTTTATAAAGCCAAATGGCGCTATGCGAAATACACAAAATCCACATATATTAAACTTTGAAGGTGTTATTACAACGTCCTCTTCTGTATGTCCTGCTCCCACAGTTTCAGCTCTTAACACTGATTATATTAAAGAGATTAACGATACAAAAGAGAACCTAAATAAAATAGCTAATAATTCTATAAATTGCTTTGAATTTAGATCTTTATCCAAATTTTCAGAGGAAATGGTTAAGCTTATAAATGACACAGAGCCTTACAAATTGTCAACAGAATAAAACAGGACTAAAATTATGTGGTTAGAAATTATTTATACACCCACGTCATTATTTTCACTTAAGCTGAGCGCTTCAACGAATTCAGCAGGAAAAAGTTTACCTTGCCCTTCTCCATATTCTGTTAAAATGGCTTTGCTAAATGCGATTATTACATATGATTCTTTAAAAACAGCAAAAGAAAATTTTAATTTGATTAAAAATTTAGAGATAGTCTTTTCCATGCCTGAAAGTTTTGTGATTAATAATTGCATGATAAGGATTTTAAAGGATAATGACAAAGTATCAAATACTCAAAGAGCCATAAATCCATTTAAATCCACTGTAGCTTTTAGGGAGTATGTTTATTTAAGTGATAAAATTCATATTGCTATTGATACCTCAAACATCCCAAGTCAAGATGTAATTTTTTTAAAAAAATGGTTTGTTCATATAAACTATTTTGGGAAAAAGGGTTGTTTCTTCCAATTTTCAGGTTTCAACAAAAGAAAAGACTTGCCGAATCATTATGTAAAAGCTTTAGGAAAATCGTTTGCACCTGGGATAATGTTTCTCATGGATGATGTGCATGAAAAAGCACAATTTAAAAATATGGATAATTATGATGTTAGAACAAAAGCTAAAAGAAGTGAAAAAATTTATTTATTTCCATACCGTCAAGTGGAAGCGAATAAAAATTATACTTTTTTTAAAAGATATCAAGTAACAACTTGATTTATTATGAATTAGTCTAAAATCAGACCAATTTATAAAAATTACTTTTTGATATAATAAAACATCCCTTTTTGTTACAGGCAAAATATAACAAAAGGTAACGATTGAGATG
>CAYNBX010000245.1:0-3248 GCA_964395505.1 uncultured Bacteroidales bacterium
CAAATAAAAAAATTCCTTTAGAAAATGGTATCCTCTCAAAAGATGGCTGGGTACTGATTGACGATAGCAAAACTCCTCTTTTTGATAATTCTGATTGGCAGTGGGTTGAACCTCGCACTGAGGGAAATCATCAAGATTGGTACTTTTTCGGCTATGGTACACATTATAAAGACGCTTTATATGATTTTACTCAAATTGCAGGGAAAATACCTATACCTCCTAAATTTGTTTTTGGGGTTTGGTGGTCTAGATATTGGCCATATACAGACCTTGAATTCAAAGAACTGACAAATGAATTTAAAATACATGATGTTCCTCTTGATGTTATGGTTATTGATATGGATTGGCATATTGTTGATAGACCAGAATGGTTTAAGAATGGAAAAAGAATAAAGGATCAGGCTGGGCAAAGTTCAGGCTGGACAGGATTTACCTGGGATAAAGATTATTTTCCTAATCCTGATAAATTTTTGGAATGGACAAACAGAGAACACCTGAAAACATGCTTAAATATTCATCCTGCTTCTGGTATTCAACCACATGAGAAAATATATCCTGCATTTGCCAAAGCAATGAATTTTGACACTACTGGTCATAAATACATTCCTTTTGATATTACAAATAAGAAATATACCAAAACATATTTTGATTTGATACTTCATCCATTGGAAAAAAAAGGTATTGATTTTTGGTGGCTGGATTGGCAGCAATGGAGCACGACAAAGATTCCTGGTGTAAATCCTATTTTTTATCTTAATTATGTACATTTTAGTGATATGCAGCGTGAAAACAAGAGACCTCTTATCTATCATCGCTGGGGAGGTCTGGGTAATCATCGCTATCAAATAGGTTTTTCAGGTGATACTTTTATAAGTTGGAAATCTTTGGCTTATCAACCTTACTTTACTCTAACCGCTTCTAACGTTTGTTTCGGTTATTGGAGTCATGATATTGGTGGTCATATGGCTTACAATATAAAAAATGTCAAAGACAATGAACTATTTACACGATGGGTAGAATGGGGAGCTTTTAGTCCTATTTTCAAAACCCATTGTACAGAGAATCCATTAATTGAAAGAAGAATTTGGGCTTATCCACTTAAAAACTTCTTAGCAATGCGCAAGGCTCTTAAACTGAGATATTCACTGATACCATATATTTATACAGCAGCAAGAGAAGCTTATGAAAGCGGCATCTCACTTTTACGCCCCATGTATTACGAATATCCCAAAGAGGATAATGCATATAAATTTAAAGGTCAATATAAATTTGGGGATGATATGATTGTTTCTCCTGTAACACATAAAATAGGGAAAGACAGTCTATACACTAACCAATTAGTATGGTTACCTAAAGGTGAATGGATTGAATGGCAAACCGGGACAATTCTTAATGGAGACAAGGTAGTTAAATTGCCTTATTTACTTTCTGAAATTCCCATTTTTGTTAAAGCAGGTTCTATCATACCTATGCAGCCTGATATGAATAAAATTGATGCAAAACCTCTGAATCCTCTTATTTTAAATGTCTTCCCCGGAAATTCCGGTCATACAAGAATCTATGAAGATCAAGGGAACAACCTGGGCTATTTAAAAGGACAATATTCTTTTACAAATGTAAGATTCTCAAAAAAAGAAAATAAAATGACCATAATAATTGATCCTGTAGAAGGACAGTTTCCTGAAATGTTACTGAAAAGAGCTTACATAATTAATCTGCCTATCTCTTTTCCACCACAATCTGTTAAAATAAACGGACAAACAGCCAATTATAATGAACTGTCAAAAGATAATAGTTGGACATATAATGGAAATACTTTGACAACATCAGTAAAAACAGGCATGATAGATACAAAGAAGAAACTATCCATTGAAATTGTCTTTCCTGAGAATAATATTTATTTATTATCAGGTAAAAAAGGAATGTTTAGCAGGCTGATGTTTGTTAAACGTAAATTCCTTAAAGATATAGGTATTTATCATGATTTAACTCCACCCGATCAAACGAAACATTTTATGCTTTATGATCTGGCAAGGATGGCTCAACTGGGACTTGTAATTACTTATAATCCAACTGCTAAGCAAATATTAAAAGAGATAAATTACCTTCATGATGAATTACCTCTTATGTATCAGGCAATAGAGTATAAATCTAAAACTAATCCTAAGTGTAAGCCATTATATGATTTTATGAAAGTTCTTGCTTTGGAAGATAAGCCATAGCTATTAAATACAGTTACAATTTGTTATCCCCGGTATATCCTGCTAACTCGACCATATTTAAACAGTAGGTGTAATATGTGTGAATTTAAATTTAAGTATGTTTTTTTGTAATATCAAAAAATTATTAAATTTGCCAACTATTTAAATCAAATAATAAAGTATTAACAAATAATTTATTTTTTTCATGAAACGTTTAATTTTTATCATTATTTTATTTTGTAGTATTACAAGCATATTTGCACAAAAAGAAAAAACTGCAAATGATTATTTATTAAAAGCAAAAGAAGCATATAAAGTTAAGGATTATGCAAAAGCCTTTGCTGCATTTGAAAGTGCATTGAATATAAACAAAAAAGAAAACAAAGTTGATACATCATTGTTTTATAACACAGCTTATTGTGCTTTTAAATCTAAACTTTATAATAAATCGGCTCAATATTTTAACGAATCAATAAAATTAAAATACAAAGCCTTAAGATCATATCTTTTTCAGTCAGTTTCATATAAAAGGTTAAAGGATTATGATAATATGGAAAAAACCTTAAAGGCTGGTATTAAGGCTTATCCAAATAGTTCATTGCTTACAAAACATTTATTTAATTATTATTACAATTCAGGACTAAAATATTATAACAGAGGTTCTGAGATTTTACTAAAGGCAGCTGCTCTTGCAAAGAAAGCACCAAATAAATATACAATCGAACAAAAAAAAGCGAATTTAGAATTTAAAAAATCTTTGCCTTACATGGAAAAAGCATACAATTTAAATAGCAAAAACAAAAATGTACTGCAAGCATTATCATCTATGTATGAAAGTATAGGTATGAAAAAGAAAGAGAATAAAATAAAAGCTGAATTAACAAGTTTATAATATAAATTTTAGGTTCTACTGTTATTTTAAAGTCTAAGATGTTTTTTATTGGAATGAATGATTGATTGAATGAATGATTGGGTGAGTGAAAGAGTGACTTGGTGATTGGAAGAATTAAAAAAATGTGTAAATAAAAATTGAGTCCTGTATAAAAA
>CAYNBX010000246.1:0-3240 GCA_964395505.1 uncultured Bacteroidales bacterium
TGTTTATAAATGCAGGATTTTTACAAAACTTTTTATTAAAACCCCACATTTATTAAAAATAAAGGGAATATAATATTCTCTAAAACATATTGTTATGTGTTTTTCAGTAAGCCCTAAATAGAGTTTGTAAGCTGTATTAATTCATAAAAAATAGAAGAAAATACAGCTTGTAGTATATATGAGAAAATAATATGATATATTAGATTAATGAAATATAAAATATTAAAAAAACTTAAACTTATCTTAATTTTTGTCTTATTTGTTTATACATCAGTTAGCTATGCAAATGATAAGAAAAAAAAGTTAGAATTAGTTGCTGATTATGATTTACCAATACTTGAACCCTCTGGTTTATGTATCTCAATACATAATAATGAACTGCTTACGGTTAGTGATAAAACTAATAAGATATACAGAATATCAATTTCAGGAGAATTAATTGATTCGGTGAACTATACAGGCGAGGATTTGGAAGGAGTATTTCAAAACGTGAAAGATTCAAGTATTTGGGTAGCAGAAGAAGAGTTAAGAGAGATTGTTCATATAGATGTAAAAGGTAATGAAATTGAAAGATTTAAAGTTACAGTTCCTGAAAATAAACTAAACAATGGATTGGAAGGCATTGCTTTTAATACCAATAATAAACATTTTTATATTCTTAATGAAAAAAATCCCGGACTGCTTGTGGAATGGACAGCTGAATTGGGAATAATAAATCAAATAAAATTATCTTTTGCAAAAGATTACTCAGGTATTTTTTATGATTTTATAGAAGATAAGTTATGGATTGTTAGCGACGAATCGAAAACTATTACTAAATGTGATTTAAAAGGAAATAAGATAATTACTTATAAAACAAAAATCAAAAAAGGAGAAGGATTAGTAGTTGATTCAAAAAATAATCTGGCTT
This sequence comes from uncultured Bacteroidales bacterium, assembly GCA_964395505.1. Classification (GTDB taxonomy): domain Bacteria; phylum Bacteroidota; class Bacteroidia; order Bacteroidales; family AUK083; genus AUK083. Next base: position 911 of record CAYNBX010000246.1, read on the forward strand.
ATGTTGTATGTGATTCAAATAGTAAACTTTATGTTTTTAAATATAAGAAATAAAATCAACATAAAAAATGGCTCAAGAAATAGAAAGAAAATTTTTAGTTAAAGGAGATTTCAAACACCTCGCTGCTAAGTCAATAAATATTACTCAGGGGTATTTGTCATCTGTTCCTGAAAGAATAGTTAGAGTCCGCATTAAAGGGGACAAAGGATTTTTAACAATAAAAGGTATTGCGAATAAATCAGGAGCTTCAAGATATGAGTTTGAAAAAGAAATTTCTTTGCAAGATGTTAGAGAATTATTAAATATCTGCGAGCCTGGAATTATTAACAAAACCCGCTATTTAGTCCCTGTTGGAAATCATACTTATGAAGTGGATGAATTTTATGGTGAAAATCAAGGACTTATTGTTGCAGAAATTGAGTTAAGTTCAGAAGACGAAGAATTTGAAAAACCCGAATTCTTAGGAAAAGAAATTACAGGCAATAGTAACTATTATAATTCTATGCTGACAAAACATCCATATACAAAATGGTGAGATATTTACACTACATTTAAAATTCCAGATTGAAAATTTAATTATTACAAAACCCTTAGTTCTAATATGAATTCCAAGAGTTATTCATAAAGCACGAAATAGAACTAAAGCCAATAGATAATAATCAAAGGAGTAAATTATTTTTATTCGGCATATCAAAATATTATTCATATTAAATTTATTTATCTTTGTTTCAAATACAAAAACAAATTATTTTGAAGACTGAAATAGAAAATGATTTAATTCGTCTTTTTGAATGTTGGGGAGGAGAAAAGGCTGATGAAATTATTGCTTTGCCAGAATCTGGTTCTTATCGCAAATATTTTCGTGTTAAAAGTAAACATAAAAAAGCCTTAGGTGTATTCAATTCTGATTTAAAGGAAAACATTGCATTTATTGAGTTCTCAAAACATTTTTTAAAAAAAGGATTAAATGTACCTGAAATTTATGCTGAGGATCTTAAAAATAATATGTATCTTATTCAGGATCTGGGTGATGTTACGCTTTTTTCATACTTGTTGGAGAAAAGAAAAACTAATGGTTTTACATCAGAATTAATTGACTTTTATAAGAAAGTTATAGAGGAATTACCGAAATTTCAAATACTTGCTGCTGAGGATATCAATTACGATGTTTGTTATCCACGTGCAGCTTTTGATAAACAGTCAATGATGTGGGATTTGAATTATTTTAAATATTATTTTTTAAAACTGAATAAAATCCCTTTTGATGAACAAAAATTAGAAGATGACTTTCAGGTTTTTTCTGATTATTTGCTTCAAGCTGATAGTAATTATTTTCTTTACCGTGATTTTCAGTCAAGAAATATAATGATTTATAATAATCAGATTTATTTTATTGATTATCAAGGAGGGAGAAGAGGGGCTTTGCAATATGATTTGGCTTCTTTGCTTTATGATGCAAAAGCTGATATTCCACAAAATGTAAAGTTAATATTGCTCGAACATTATATTAATGCTGTTAATAAGTTAATACCAGTTGATAGGGAAAATTTTATTGAGTTCTTTTACGGATTTGTTTATATCAGAATTATGCAAGCAATGGGGGCTTTTGGTTTTAGGGGTCTATACGAAAAAAAGAAACATTTTCTTGAGAGCATACCTTATGCAATACAAAATCTTGATTGGCTGCTAAATAATATAACATTAAAGCCAAATATACCAACTATTATGAATGTAATTCAACAATTAGTAAAATCTGAAAAACTGCGACAAATTTGTAAAGAGAAATTAAAAGTTACAATAAATAGTTTTTCTTATAAAAAAGGTATTCCTATTGATAAAACTGGCAATGGGGGAGGATTTGTTTTTGATTGCAGAGCTTTACCAAACCCGGGAAAATATGATAAATTCAAAAAAATTACAGGTTTAAATAAGCCTGTTATTGATTTTCTGCAAAAAGAAAAAGAAGTTGATTTTTTTTTGAATAATGTTTATCGTATAGTAGATCAATCTGTTGAGAAATATATTCAGAATAATTTTAATAATCTTATGGTAAGTTTTGGTTGTACAGGAGGTCTGCATAGATCTGTTTATTGTGCACAAAAACTCGCTGTACATCTAAAAGATAAATATGATTTACAAATTGAGGTTAATCATTTAGAAAATGAGATGAAATATCCCCAGAAGTCTCAGTAAAGCTATGACTAATTTCAAATTTCTATATCTTGAATAGATAAAATATATACAAAAATATGAATATATGGGGAAATTAATTTTATATCTATGAGTCGAGTCTAAAAAGGTAGATTTTTGTCAAAATCAAGGCGGAAAGA
>CAYNBX010000247.1:0-3238 GCA_964395505.1 uncultured Bacteroidales bacterium
ATACACCTCGAGGTATGTTTTATATTAATTTTCTCAGCTCTTTTCTTTTATTGATAAGAGCTGGATTTTTTTGTATTATTTTTATTTAACATATTGAATTGTTATTTGGCTATTTTTATTAAGATATAGTAAATTAACAATTGAAAAGACAATAAATAAAAAGATTATGCAAACTTTTCTACCAATTCAACTAATCTTGAAGAATATCCTGTTTCATTATCATACCAGGCAACAACTTTTACTAATTTATGTTTGTCCCCGAGCACAGCGGTTAAACCTGCATCAAAAATAGCAGAATGAGTATTTCCAATAATATCAATAGAAACAATAGGGTCTTCAGTGTATTCCAGAATGCCTTTGAGATATCCATTTGCAGCTTTTTTAAAAACAGAATTAATTTCCTGAATGCTTGTATGTTTCTTTAAGGTACAGGTAAAATCGGTTAGTGAGCCGTCAGGTACAGGTACACGAATACCGCAGCCTCCAAGATTGTTTTTTAAATGAGGAAATATTTTAGTAGAGGCTTTAGCTGCCCCGGTTGTTGTTGGTATTATAGAATAAGCTGCTGAACGTGCTCTCCTGTAATCATTATGCGGCGCATCTATTAGATTTTGATCTCTTGTATATGAATGTACTGTTGTTATAAAACCTTTTTCAATTCCCCAGTTATCATCAAGAACTTTTATCAAAGGAGCAACACAATTTGTTGTACATGATGAATTAGATATAATGACATCATCTTTATTAATAATATTATCATTAACACCTAAAACAATATATTTTACATCATCTTGCTCTGCTATTGCCGGTGCTGAAATTATTACTTTCTTAGCTCCTGATTTGATATGTTTAATTGCATCTTTTTTATTGACAAATTTGCCTGTAGATTCAATTACAACATCTATTCCCAATTCACCCCAGGGCAATTTACCCGGGTCTTCTTGTGAATATACATAAATACTTTTACCGTTAACAATAAGTTTGTCTTTGTTAATACTAATGTCACCTTTAAATTGTCCATGAACAGAATCATATTTTAATAGAAAGGCTAATGTTTTAGGCTCAGTCAAATCATTTATAGCGACTACGTCAATATTTTTATTATTAACTAAGGCTCTGAAAGTTATTCTGCCTATTCTACCAAAACCATTGATAGCTAATCTTATATTTTTCATTAAGAAAATAAATTTATTTTTAATTTTTAAAAATCAAAAGTAAGTATTTTAATTTTTAATTTTACAATTTTTAAATAATTTTTTTTATTGATATGAAACATCCATGACAAGTAAATTTTGAAAGGCACTACATTTCACCTTGATAAGCTTCGCCTTGATACGTTTCTATACAGTATAAATTACAGGGCAGGTAAAGGAATGATTATAAATGAAATTAGTCCCGAGTACACAGGACAAATTTCCAATTTCTAAATATTAAAATACAAATTACTGAAATTGATTTATATACAAAAACATAAACATATTAAAGATATATTTGAAAAAATAAATTTGAAATTAGCTTAAAATGAAAAAGATAAAAGTGGTTGCTGTGAACATCTCAAAAGAAAGAGGAAGAAAATATCCTGTAAAAGAATTAATATTAAACGAAAAAGGAATATTGGGCGATGTACATTCTGGCACAATAAGACAGATAAGTATTTTGGACAAATCACATATTGAGTTTTTTAAGAAACTTGTACAAAGTAGAGATTTTGATTTTGGGGAATTTTCAGAAAACATTTTGACAACAGGTTTAGAAAATTTAGAGGTAAAGATTTTCGATAGGTTTACAACAAATTCTGCTGAATTGGAAGTAACTCAAATTGGCAAACCTTTTCATGATAAATTTATGGAACCGGGACATTATATCATGCCAAAAGAAAGTATTTTTTGTCGTGTGATAAAACCCGGAATTATTAAACCTGAAGACATAATGACTTATAATCCTAAAGTATTCAACATTCTTATAATCACTCTTAGTGATAGAGCTAGCAAAGGAGAATATGAAGACAGAAGCGGTCCAAAAATTAAAGAACTCGTTGAAAATTATTTTAAAAAAATAAATTGGAGATATTATATAAATTCTATTATTATTTCTGATGATAAATTAGAGCTGGAATCTGTTTTAAAACAAGCAAAGGATAAGAAAACAGATATTATTTTTACAACAGGTGGTACAGGCATTGGTAAAAGAGATAATACAGTTGATGTAATAAAACCAATGTTAGATAAAGAAATTCCTGGAATTATGGAGATGATACGTCTGAAATTTGGAATGGAAAACCCAAATGCTCTTTTAAGCCGCAGTGTTGCCGGCGTTATTGATGATAGTTTGATTTATGTTCTTCCAGGAAGTGTAAGAGCTGTTATTGAATATATGGGCGAAATTTTTAAAACGCTTCAGCATCTGATTTATATGTTACACCAAATAGATATACATCAAAATTATTAAAAAAATGAAAATTACAAGAAAACAAGCTGTTGAATTGATTCATAAATATATTAAAAATGAAAAAATGCTGCAGCATAGTTATGCTTCTGAAGCAGTTATGAGGGCATTAGCACACAAGTTGGGCAGAGATGAAGAAAAATGGGCAATGGCTGGATTATTACACGACTTAGATGTTGAATTGGTTAATGCAGACCCAAAAATTCATGGCTTGAAAACAGCAGAGATACTTGAAAAGATAGGAGTTGACCCTGATATTATTGATGCTATTAAAATGCATAATGAAGCTGCTGTTGGCATTAAAAGAAATACAGAATTTCAACATGCTTTAGCTGCTGGCGAAACAATAACTGGAATGATAACTGCTGTTACTCTTGTATATCCTGATAAAAAACTTAAAAGCGTTAAACCGGAATCTGTTATAAAAAGAATGAAAAAGAAAAAATTTGCAGCATCTGTTAGTCGCGAAAACATTATGGAGTGTGAGAAAATAGGTATAACTTTAAACGATTTTGTGGTAATTTGTATTGATGCTATGAAAACAATTAGCGATAAAATCGGATTATAATAAGTTAAATCATTAGAATATTAAAAAATTATTATTGAAGATTTGGGCTCTATTGTTATTTTAATGGCTGAGGTTTTTTATTGGAATGATGGATTGAATGGATGAATGATTGATTTGGATGAATGGAAGCATTCTAAAACTATATAAATAAAAAATTTATTAATTTATCAGTCCATAAATACAGTGTTTGATTCAGAATGACGTCTTTTGTAAATGACTGTTTTA
>CAYNBX010000248.1:0-3212 GCA_964395505.1 uncultured Bacteroidales bacterium
TTCAAAACTTCGCAAGCCTCGAACTCGAACATTCTGAATCAAACACTGACTTTATAGACAGACACTAATTAGCACCTGTCTTAAATTGGGGCTTAATAAGAACTTAAGAAATATTATAACTGTTTTAACAGTTTATTTTATTGTTTGTTTATCTTTTTTAAGTTTACTAATAATAATCAGAAATTATATATAAAATTTGATGACAGAAATTAAAGAGGAGGGAAACGAAAATATAGATGCTCAAAAAGATGAGCTGCATAAAACCATTCATCTTTCAGGGATGTATAAAAATTGGTTTTTGGATTATGCATCTTATGTTATTCTTGAGAGAGCTGTTCCTAACATAAAAGATGGTTTAAAACCGGTACAGCGAAGGATATTGCATTCAATGAAAGAACTGGATGATGGCAGATATAATAAAGTTGCAAATATTGTTGGTAACACAATGAAATATCATCCTCACGGTGATGCGTCCATTGGAGATGCTTTAGTACAATTAGGTCAAAAAGGTTTATTGATTGATACACAGGGCAACTGGGGCAATATACTGACAGGAGATAGTGCTGCTGCTTCCAGATATATAGAAGCACGTTTATCAAAATTCGCTTTAGAGGTATTGTTTAATAATAAAACAACAGTTTGGAAACTTTCTTATGATGGGAGGAACAAAGAACCTGCAATTTTACCGGTCAAATTTCCGCTTCTATTGGCTCAAGGCGCTGAAGGTATTGCTGTTGGATTAGCATCGAAAATCCTACCTCATAATTTTAATGAACTTATTGATGCTTCAATAAAAGTTTTGCAAGGAAAGGATTTTGAAATTTATCCTGATTTTCCTACTTCTGGTATGGCTGACTTTTCAAAGTATAACTATGGATTAAGAGGAGGTAAGGTTAGAGTTAGAGCAAAGATATCCCAACTAGATAATAAAACTCTAATCATAACAGAAATCCCTTATACAACAACTACTTCAAGCATTATTGATTCAATAATTTTAGCAAATGAAAAAGGTAAAATAAAAATTCGTAAAATTGATGATAATACTGCACAAAATGCTGAAATAATAATTCATCTTGCACCTAATGTATCTCCTGATACAACTATTGACGCTTTATATGCTTTTACTAAATGCGAAATTTCAATATCTCCTAATGCTTGTGTTATTGAAAATGAAAAACCTAAATTTATAGGGGTTAAGGAAATACTAAAAACTTCTACTCAAAACACACTTAATCTGTTAAAAAAAGAATTAGAAATAAAAAAAACAGAATTACAAGAGCAATTACATCTGTCATCATTAGAAAAAATATTTATTGAACAGCGTATTTATCGCGATATTGAAAAATGTAAAACATGGGAATCTGTTTTAGAAACTATTGATAAAGGTTTGAACCCATTTAAAAACAAATTTTATAGGAAAATAACAAAAGAAGACATCATTCATTTAACTGAAATAAAAATAAAACGAATTTCAAAATATAATTCTTTTAAAGCTGATGAAATCATTCGTGATATTATAGATGAGATAAAACAAGTAAATTATCATCTTGAAAACATTATTGAATATGCAATAGATTATTTCAAAAGCATAAAAAAGAAATATGGCAAGCATTGGAATCGTAAAACAGAAATCAGAAATTTTGAGACCATACAAGCAAATATGGTTGCAGCAACTAATCAAAAACTTTATATTAATCGTGAGCAAGGCTTTGCTGGAACATCACTTAAAAAAGATGAATTTGTATCCAATTGTTCTGATATTGACGATATTATTGTTTTTCGTGCTGACGGGAGTTTTTTTGTAAGCAAAGTAGTTGATAAATGTTTTGTCGGGAAAAACATTATTCATATTGATGTATTCAGAAAAAATGATGACAGAACAATATACAATATGATTTATCGTGATGGCAAATTTGGAAACGTAATGGTAAAGCGCTTTGCAGTAAAGAGAGTTATACGTGATAGAGAATATTTATTGACAAAAGGAGAACAAGGTTCAAAAGTACTTTATTTTACTGCAAATCCAAACGGTGAAGCAGAAATAGTAAAGATATATCTGAAGAAAAAACCAAGACTTAAAAATCTATCTTTTGAATATGATTTTAGCAAAGTTGCTATTAAAGGTAGGAACTCTAAAGGTAAGATTCTTACACGTCATACAGTAAAGAAAATCATTAAGAAAGTAGAAGGTATTTCAACTCTTGGGGAAAGAGATATCTGGTATGATGATAGTGTAAAACGCTTGAATAATGAAGAAAGAGGTAAATATTTAGGGACTTTTAAAAGTGATGATAAAATACTTACAGTTTATAAATCAGGTATATATAAACTTTACAATTATGACCTTTCTACTCATTTTGATGAAGGCTTGTTTATTATTGAAAAGTTTAATCCTGATAAAGTTGTTTCAGCAGTTTACTTCGATGGATTATCAAAAACTTACTATGCTAAACGTTTTTTAATTGAAGTAAATGGTAAAAAAAATAACTTTATTAGTGAAAATCCTAAATCTAAATTGATTTATGTTAGTCTGGATAATTTCCCAAGAATTGAAGTTCAGTTTATGGGAAAGAAAAATTCAGAAAAATATAAAAACAAAATAGTTTTATTTAATGAATTTATTGGCGTTAAGGGATTTAAAGCTAAAGGTAAACGCCTTACAAATAAAGACGTTAAAAAAATCAAACCACTTGAACCCTTATCAAATATTCAAGCAGATAGTAACAGAACAGAATTAAAGAAAGTTAAAAATAATAATAGGAATAATACTGACTCTGCAAATAAAAAAAACCTGCTAGATAAAAAAACAGAAAAAGATAAACCAGATGATGAAAATGAAGACATTCAGATGGAGTTTGATTTTAAATAATTTATAGGAACTATTTAAGAATTTTGCTGTGTATTATTTTTTCTAAACATTCATTTTAAAATTTGTTTGCAGCATTGATTAACATTATTAAAAATGTTTCTACTGTTATTTTAATGGCTAAAGTGTTTTTATTGGAATGATTGGATGATTGACTGATTGCTCAGATGAATGTGTGATTGGATGATTGGAAGCATTCTAAAAACTGTGTAAATAAATATTGAGTCCGGTATAAAAAGCAAGTATGACCTCACACTAACCCTCTACAGTAAGAGAGGGAATTCCCTTCCCCCTTCTATGAGAAGAGGTTAGGGGTTGAGGTGAAAATAAGTTTTACACTCTTTCA
>CAYNBX010000249.1:0-3207 GCA_964395505.1 uncultured Bacteroidales bacterium
TAATTATGCCCTGAGTGTTGCTACTAATCTTTTAGTATTTAAAAGCAAGTTAAAAGCTTCAAAAATATCATTTACTATTATATCAGCTGACATTAATGATTCCAAAGCACAGCCTTCTTTTTGGATAACAGCAATACCTATTGCGGCATTTTTTAGCATCAGACTATCGTTGCGACCATTACCAATTGCAGCAACATTTTTTTCTCCTAAATTTTTTATGAAATCTAATTTTTCTTCTGCTTGATTTTCTTCTGAAAAGATATGCAATTTGCAATTAATATCAGATATTTGGTATTTTACTGTGCCAAAAGTATCAGCAGTTATTATATAAATATTTATTTTTGAGGCAAGTTGTTTAAGAATTTTATTTACTCCGCTGATAAGAATGCCATCAATAGCAAGAGTGCCATTAAAATCTAAAACAAGATTTTTTATTTCTATTTCTTTGAAACCAGGGATGTTAACTTTTATCATTTTTTTTTGCTAAAATACATTTTTTTATGGATAAATTTTTTAATTAATATTTTTATGGCAATTTATCTTCAAACTATTTATATTCGTAATTATTTTCTAAAGAAAATCTTATGAGATTAATAAAAATTAAAGGATTGCTGTTAGTTCTTATTGGAATATTGATTTTTTCATGTTCGTCAAAGAAGGATAAAAAAATGATTACAAAAATTGAAATTAATAGAAACTGGAAGTTTAGACAATCAGGTATAGAGAAATGGTATGATGCAACAGTTCCGGGTTGTATTCATACTGATTTACTCAAAAATAAATTAATTGGTAAACCATTTTTCAGAACAAATGAAAAGAAATTGCAATGGATTGAAAATGAAGATTGGGAGTATAAAACAATTTTTAATGTTGATAAAGCATTTTTAAATCATTCAAATATTGAATTGGTTTTTAAAGGATTGGACACTTATGCAAAAATTTATTTAAATGATTCTTTAATACTCAATACAGATAATATGTTTCGTGAATGGAACTTAGATTGTAAAAATCTTATAAAAGAGGGTGAGAATAGTTTAAGAATATGTTTTTTATCTGCTGTTAAAGAAAATAAGAGAAAGTCAAAAAAGATAAGTTATAGATTACCTGATATAAGAGCATTTACACGAAAAGCTCCTTATCAATTTGGATGGGATTGGGGACCAAGATTTGTAACTTCTGGCATTTGGCGTCCTGTTTATTTGCAGGCCTGGAATAATGCAAAAATTAAAGATATTCAAATTATTCAGAATAAAATATCTAAAGATAATGCTGATATCTCTGCTATTTTTGAAATCCAGTCTAACAAAAAACAAAAAGCCTTTGTATCTGTTACTAATAAGAGGAATTCAAAAATATTTGTTAATAAAGAAGTAGAACTTATTAAGAGCGTTAATAATATTAAGCTTGATTTTAATATTGAACATCCTAAATTATGGTGGACAAATGGTTTGGGGGAACCTTATTTGTATGATTTAAAAGTAATGTTGAAAATTGGAAAAACTTTTGATGAAAAATCAATAAAAATTGGAATTAGAACTATTGAAATTGTTCAAGAAAAAGATAGTGTTGGTAAGAGTTTTTATTTGAAATTGAATGGTGTTCCTGTTTTTATGAAAGGTGCTAATTATATACCACAAGATAATTTTTTAAATCGTGTTAAGAATAAGCGATATGAAAAATTGATAAAAAATGCTGCTGAAGCAAATATGAATATGTTGAGAGTATGGGGTGGAGGAATATATGAAAATGATATTTTTTATGATTTGTGTGATGAGAATGGAATTTTAATTTGGCAGGATTTTATGTTTGCATGCACAATGTATCCTGGGGATAAAGCTTTTTTAGAAAATGTAAAACAAGAAGCTATTCAAAATGTTAAACGTTTAAAAAATCATCCTTGTCTTGCTTTATGGTGCGGCAATAATGAAATTGCAAGTGCCTGGCAAGATTGGGGATGGCAAAAAGCAATGAATTATTCAAAAGAAGATTCAACTGAAATTTGGAATAATTATTTGAAAATATTTGATGATATTCTTCCCAAAATAGTTAATGAATATGATCCTAAAAGTTTTTACTGGCAATCATCTCCTTCAATAGGTTGGGGGCATATTGAAAGTAATTATGAAGGTGATTCTCACTATTGGGGAGTTTGGTGGGGTAAAGAACCATTTGAGATGTATAAAAAGAAAGTAGCTAGATTTATGAGTGAATATGGTTTCCAGTCATTCCCTGAATTTAAAACTATTAAGACTTTCTCAATTCCAGAGGATTGGAATGTTAACTCAGAAGTTATGCTTTCTCATCAAAAGCATCCTATTGGTAATCAGTTGATAAAACAATATTTGCAGAGATATTATCAGATGCCGAAGAATTTTAAATCATTTTTATATCTTAGTCAGCTTTTACAGGCAGAAGGTGTAAAAATAGCTATAGAAGCACACAGAAGAGCAAAACCATATTGTATGGGTACTCTTTACTGGCAATTGAACGATTGCTGGCCTGTTACTTCCTGGTCAAGTATTGATTATTATGGCAGATGGAAAGCTTTGCATTATTTTGTTAAAAAAGATTATAACGATATTTTAGTTTCACCAAACCTTGACAATGGTGTTTTATATGTTTATATAATCTCAGATAAGCTTGTTCCTGTTAAAGCTAATTTGATTTTAAATTTAATAGATTTTGACGGAAATGTATTGTGGAACAAAGAGATAAAAGTAAATGTTCAGAGTAATTCCAGTAATTTATATTTTCAAACAAATCTTAAGAAATTCCTTAAGAATTTTGACAGAAAGAAAATAGCCTTTCAAACCAAAGTATTAATAAACAAAAAAACTTTGTCTAAGAATATTCTTTATTTTTTGTATCCTAAAAATTTGAGTCTGCCAATACCTCATATTTATAAACAAATTTATGAGAATAAAAATGGATATGTCATAAAATTTAAGACCGATAAACTTGCAAAAAATGTGTATTTAAGTGTTAATAATGTTACCGGATTTTTTTCTGATAATTATTTTGATCTATTCCCAAATGAAACTATTGTAATTAATTTTATAACAAAAAACAAAGTAAAAAATTTTGAGGCTAAGCTTAAAATTATATCTTTGGCAGATACATTTTAATTTTGCTGTACAAAATTATTTCAAAGGTTTCACCCTGATATGCTTCGCTACAGGGTAAATTACAGGGTAAACAAGGGAATGA
>CAYNBX010000250.1:0-3203 GCA_964395505.1 uncultured Bacteroidales bacterium
GCATCAGACTTTTTCATAAAGCCCTAAATAGGTGCTGTGAAATGTATGAAAAACCCAGTTTCCCCCATCTTATTTATTGAATATTCAAGCCTTAACACTAGGTCATAATAAGTTACAATGTCAATACCAAAACCAGTACCAAAAAGTAGTTGATTTGCAAGGCTGTTATCTTTATAAAATTGGTCATCATAAACGTAGCCTGCATCAGCAAATAAGTTCATATAAATTGCATAATGAATGGTGTTAAATTTATCTGTTGGTATAAAATTTAATTTAGTGATTCGTTTATGTAATAATTCATATTTAAAATCTGTTTTAAGTAAGGCAAAACTTTGTCCGTCAATAACATAATATTCATAAGAACGAACAAAATCGCGCTCATATCCCAAAGCTCTTTGAATAAAATAAGGTTGAAATTTTTTTGTAGTGATTTTCCCGTTTATGCCTGAAGCAAAATAAAATCTGTTATGTATTTTCCAGAATTTCCTGAAAGTACTTTCCAGATAAAGTATATTTATACCATTATTATTAAAAAAGCCCAAACCATTTTTTGTTAAAGAAATATCAAAATAATGACCTTTTAAAGGGTAAGGTTTGAAATCTCTAAAATCACTTTTATACTGATAATATAATGAAAAATACTGAACAATGCTTTTGTCATTTAATGTAAAATTTTCATTTAAACGCATTAATGTGTCATTAAAATTAAAATAATTATATTCAATTCTAAGCTTATGAATATTATGTATTTTTCTTCTCTCTGTCAATTGTATTCTTGAGAATATTCCTTTTTGAAGATAATGTTCTTTATTTTTAAAAAACTTAAGTTTATTATTCAGGGTCATATAATTTACTTCGTGTTCAGTGATATAACTAAAAATATAAGCCAAGCCTATAGTCTGCTTTTTGTTAATATAAGGTACGTGATAATAAATGCCATATTCGTCATCATAACCTGTAGTAAGCCGAAGTTTTAAAATTTCTTCTCTCCCCCTGAAATTCTTTTTTATAATATACATTCCATAATTAAGTCTTGAGAGATCTTTTTTTTGCCACCATGAATTGAAATTTCTATCAGAAAACTCAAAAATAGGGAAGGGCCATAAATACCATCGTTCTAATACATTTATTCTTATTTTAATATTATTTTCTGATAGATTTATAGTATTGATTGTAACAAAATTAAATAATGAAGTATTCAATAAATTTTCCCTACTTTTTTCTAATATTATTCCTAATTTTTTTGATTCAATTGTATCATTTTTTTGAAATAATAATTCACGATAGATAATATGTTCTTTTGTTACTTTATTTCCTGTAATTTTAATATCATTAACGATAAAATATTTTTGATTTCTAACAGTATCGTCAAGTATCATCGAAATGTCAGAATATAAAAAGTGATTATCATTCTCAATGTTCATTGAAAATAATTTGAGACTAAAAGAAAATACAAGGAAAATCAAAAAGGTAAATCTCATTTATTATATATTCAAATAATTCATTAAAGAGTCAAACCTATTTTGCAAATCATTGTTGTAATTGCTTTCTGAATAAGAGGCTTTTACAATATAATTATATCGATTAAAAGTTTGTAGAATTGGGTAAATATCAATTTTATTGATTTTTAATGTTACCTCAAGTTTTGTAGAATCATAATAAGAAGTAATATAAGAGCTTAAGATTTTAGCGTCATTTGATTCTACAATTTGTGCAATTTCTGATAAAGAATAATCATTGATATTTAATTCAAGAACAATAATACCGCCCGGGTTATGAATAGAGGATGAATTTGAAAATTTATGAATAATATCATTTAAAGTAATGATACCAAGATAATGGTTTTTCTCATCAATAACAGGGACAAGTGAAAGCTTTAAATCAGATACTATTTTAATTACATCATAAATATGCTGATATTCAGCAACAAATGGATGAGTTAAGGATAATTTTAAATTTCCGATAAATTCATCAGGATTATTAGAATTCTCAATGTCAATAATAGAGACTAATCCTAAAAAATCAATATTATTTACAATAGGTAAATGAGAAACTTTATATTCTTCCATATATTTCAATGCTGTTTTACAAGTATCTGAAGTCTTAAGAGTAATTATTGAATTTGTTATTAATTGTTTTGCAATCATTTAACTTTATTTATAAAAATATATGATTTTATTTAACAAGGTAAATTTTTAGTTATTTATAATTAATATTTGATCATTGTTATTTTTTTAGTTTATTACTTAATTTTTTCAATTACAAACTTACTAATTTATTAGCTTTGCAATAAAAAAATTAATAAAAATGACAAGATTAAGTGTAAATATAAACAAGATTGCAACATTACGAAATGCCAGAGGTAAGAATTTACCTGATGTTTTAAAGGCAGCTATTGACTGTGAGAGGTATGGAGCTCAAGGGATAACAGTGCATCCTCGCCCTGACGAAAGGCATATTCGTTATCAGGATGTAAGGGATTTAAAACCTATTCTGAAAACTGAATTCAATATTGAGGGTTATCCTTCTGAAAAATTCATAAACCTTGTTCTCTCTGTTAAACCTGCACAAGTAACTTTAGTGCCTGATGCTCCTGATGTGTTAACTTCAAATGCAGGATGGGATACTATCAAAAATGAAACTTTTCTAAAAGAAGTGATTAAAAAATTTAAAAACAAGGGAATAAGAACATCAATATTTGTTGACCCTAATATTGAGATGATAAAAAATGCAGCAAAAACAGGAACTGACAGAATTGAATTATATACAGAAAGTTATGCAAACAATTTTTATTCTGATAAAGAAAAAGCAATCAAAGCATTTATTGAATCAGCAAAAGTAGCTAATGAATTAGGACTCGGCATTAATGCAGGTCATGATCTTAATTTGGATAATCTTAAGTACTTTGCACAAAATATTGAGGGTTTACTTGAAGTTTCAATTGGCCATGCACTTATTTGTGATGCACTTTATTATGGTATTGAAAATTCTATTCAGCTTTATTTAAGGCAATTGAAATAATAGTATAAAATCGAAAGAAATTATAATTCAAAGCCAGGGTTGTAAATAAATTTCAAAATAATTTTTGTCAGCTTACCGCACTTTATTCATAAAAATTACTTTACCATTATTCAATGGAACAAGCTGTTTTCGTATTAATAAAGCGGGTTAACATTTACACATAAAATGAATGTTTTATTATA
>CAYNBX010000251.1:0-3175 GCA_964395505.1 uncultured Bacteroidales bacterium
CTTAAATTGATTATCAGTCATTTATTACAATTTGTTCGTAAAATGTAATTGTTGGCATTTTTCAATACGGATTCGTTAACTTGACAGCACAAATATTTAATGATATGTATATCAGCACATAGGCAAATTGTTTAATATAGAGTTGTTTTTTGTATTAGTGGCAAAAAAAATGACATGAATTTGTATGACAAAGCAAACTACGATAAGACAGGAGTTCTGAATTTTAAGAGTTAAAATATTTGAACACGATCTCTCCCCTTGATTTACCTATTGTTTTCTGTAATTCATCTAATGAAGCTTTTTTGATGTTTTTTACAGATTTATATTCTCTCAGTAATGTTTGACTTGTAAAAGGACCTATATTTTTAATTTCAGTTAGTATGGTTTTTATAGTTCCTTTTTGTCTTTTTTTGCGATGATGTTGTATCCCAAATCTGTGTGCTTCATCACGGATATACTGTATCACTTTAAGAGTTTCTGATTTCTTATCGAGATACATAGGAATAGAATCATTAGGATAGAAAATCTCTTCTAATTTTTTTGCAATACCAATTACTGTCATGCGCCCTCTTAAATTTAACTTATCAAGACTTTTCAATGCTGCATTTAATTGACCTTTGCCGCCGTCAATCACAACAAGCTGTGGTAGAGGTTTTTTTTCTTCTTTAAGTCGTTTATAACGACGAAATATTACTTCTTCCATTGAAGCATAATCATCAGGACCTTTAACAGTTTTGATATTAAAATGCCTGTATTCTTTTTTATCAGGATTAGCATTTTTAAAAACCACCATTGCAGATACCGGATATTTGCCCTGTATATTTGAATTATCAAAAGCTTCAATATGAACAGGTGGCTCTTTCATCCGTAAATCCTTCATCATTTGTTTTAAAATTCTTTTTGTATGTCTTTCAGGATCAACAAGGTCTTTTTTCTTTTGTTTTTCAATTTTATAATACTTAACATTTCTTTCTGATAACTCTAGCAGCTTTTTTTTATCACCTCTTTTAGGAACAATAAATGTTGTTTTAGGAATATTAATATCAATTGCAAAAGGAATGATTATTTCATGAGCATCACTGTTAAAACGTTGACGAAAATCAGTGATTGCTATCTGAAGTAATTCTTTTGGACTTTCATATAATTTTTTCTTTATCTCAATAGTATGTGCCTGTATAACTGCGCCATTTACAAGCTTTAAAAAATTTACATATCCATAATTCTCATCAGTAATAATTGAGAACACATCAACATTATTAATATTGGGATTAACAACAGTTGATTTACTTTGATATTTTTTTAAAAGTTCAATTTTTTCTTTAACAAGCTGTGCCTTTTCAAATTCCATTGTATCTGCATAATGATACATCAAACTTTTCAGTTGATGATAAACAGTATTAATATTACCTTTAATAATATTTTTTATTTCAGCAATGTTTTTATCATAGTCTTCAGCAGTTTGTAAATTTTCGCAAGGTCCCTTGCAGTTACCAATATAGTATTCCAAACACAGTTTGAATTTTTTATTTTTAATATTTTTCTCTGTTAGTTTCAGATTACAGCTTCTTATTGGATATAGTTGTTTAATAAGATCAAGCAAAGTATTCATCAATTTTACAGAGGTATAAGGTCCAAAATAGGAAGAGCCATCTTTAACTATATTTCGTGTAGGGAACACTCTTGGGAAAGGCTCATTTTTAATACAAATCCATGGATAAGATTTGTCATCTTTAAGTTGGACATTATATTTTGGCTGGTATTTTTTTATTAGACTGTTTTCCAATAAAAGAGCGTCAAATTCTGTGTCAACAATAATAAATTTTATCTCATATATTTTTTTTATAAGAATAGCAATCTTGCCGCTTATTGATTTATCCTTTTTAAAATAAGAGGAAACCCTTTTTTTTATATTTTTTGCCTTACCAATATAAATAATTCTACCTTCTTTATCAAAATATTGATAGATGCCGGGTTTATCGGGCAAAGTTTTTATAGTGGTTTGTAACTTATTATAATGTATATTAATTTGTTTCTTCATTTATTTGATTTTTTTCTAAAGCCATCCCAACCTTGAGCTGTAATAGGAATAGAAGAACCTGATTTAGTTATAAGGTTTATTCCAGCGTTTTTTTCTGTAATATGACCTATCACTGAAATTTCTTTAAGATTTTTAATTTTATAATAATCTTTTTGTTCAATAGTGAAGAGTAGTTCATAATCCTCGCCTCCGCTTAAAGCACTTGTAATAGGGTTAATATTAAATTCCATTGACATATCATAAGTCGCCTGGTCAATAGGTATTTTATCTTCATATAAATTACAGCCAACTTTTGAATCATTGCATATATGTAAGGTTTCAGAAGCTAAACCATCAGAAATATCTATCATTGCCGTAGGTTTTATCTTTAATCTTTGAAAAATGTTTCTCATATCAGTCCTTGCTTCTGGTTTCAGGTGACGCTCGAGAATATAATCATTTCCTTCAAGATCAGGCTGCATATTTGGATTTGCTATAAAAACTTGTTTTTCTTTTTCAAGTGTTAAAAGACCCATATAAGCTGCACCAAGATCACCTGTTACACAAACTAAGTTACCTTCTTTTGCAGTATTTCTATAAACAATATTTTGTTTTTCAGCCTCACCAATAACAGTTATTGAGATAAGCAAACCCGAGACACTTGAGCTTGTGTCTCCACCAACAAGATCTACATTATATTTTTCACAAGCCAGAAAAATGCCTGAATATAATTCTTCTAATGCTTCTAATGAAAAACGATTAGAAACAGCAATGCTAACTGTTATTTGTTTGGGTATTCCATTCATAGCAGCTATATCCGAAAAATTAGCTATTGCAGCTTTATAGCCAAGATGCTTCAAGGGTGTATATGTAAGGTCAAAATGGATACCTTCAATAAGCAAATCTGTTGAAACCAATGTTTGCTTGTTTTTATTATCAATAACTGCCGCATCGTCCCCAATGCCTTTTATTGAATTGGAATTTTTTAATTTGAAATTTTTTGTGAGATAATCTATAACACGAAATTCACCCAATTCAGATAATTCTGTTCTCTTTTTATTTTTATCTTCGAACATAATACAAAATTAAAAAAATAAGTCAACCTATTTAGATTTGTTGTTTCTGAAATATTCTTAAAGCAATAAATTTAATTGAAAT
>CAYNBX010000252.1:0-3150 GCA_964395505.1 uncultured Bacteroidales bacterium
TTTTTTTGACTTCGCAAGCCTTGAAAATGAACATTATGAATCAAACACTGACTTTATGGATGTAAATTAATTATTTAAAATAAATGAAAAACAAAAGTCTAATCTCAATCAATGATTATACAAAAGAAGAACATCTAAGGATTCTTGATCTGGCAGAAGAGTTTGAAAAAAAACCAACTCAAAATATTTTAAATGCTTATGTTATAGCAAGTTTATTTTTTGAACCTTCAACACGAACAAGATTAAGTTTTGAGAGTGCAGTAAGCCGATTAGGCGGAAAAGTTATTGGTTTTGCTGACGTATCCAGCTCAAGTGTCAAAAAAGGTGAATCTCTTAAGGATACGATTAAAACAGTAAGTAATTATTCGGATTTAATTGTTATACGTCATCCTTTCGAAGGTAGTGCACGCTTTGCCAGCGAAGTAGCTTCAGTTCCTGTAATCAATGCTGGCGATGGTTCTAACCAACATCCTACTCAATGCCTTTTAGACCTTTATTCTATAAGAAAGACTCAAGGAACCCTGGAAAATCTTAATATAGCTTTTGTTGGAGACCTCAAATACGGAAGAACTGTTCATTCTCTGGTAATAGCTCTTACAAATTTTAACTGCACTTATCACCTGGTTTCCCCTGTAGAATTAAAACTTCCCAGTGCTGTAAAAAGATATATTAAAGAAAAAAAACTTAAATATTATCAATATACAGATATTAATGAAGTTATTCCTAAAGTTGATGTATTATATATGACAAGGATACAACAAGAACGTTTTGCCGACCCATTAGAATATGAAAGAGTTAAAAATACTTATGTTTTAAAAAACGATATGTTATATGATGCAAAGGATAATTTTAAAATTTTACACCCTTTACCTCGTGTAAATGAAATAAACGAAGATGTTGACAAAAATCCTAAAGCCTATTATTTTCATCAAGTTCTTAATGGTGTTTATGTCAGAGAAGCTTTAATATCTTCAATATTAGGTGTAAAATAAAAAATTAAGTAATGATATAAAACATATCCAAATACTGTTATCTTAAAATTTATTTTTATAAAAAATATATTAATGGAAAATTTAAATCTAAGAAAAGAATTAAAAGTTACTGCTATAAAAAACGGAACTGTTATAGATCATATACCTTCAAAAAGTGTCTTTCAGGTAATTAAAATCCTTAACCTTGATAAATTTGATAATCAAATACTTTTCGGGACAAACCTGGACAGCAAAAAATACGGCAATAAAGGCATCATAAAAGTTAGTAACAAATTTTTTAAAAGCAATGAAATTAATAAAATTGCTCTGGTTGCTCCAACAGCAACACTTATAATAATTAAAAACTTTAAAGTAATAGAAAAAAAGAATGTTGTGATACCTGACTCAATAACAGGAATTGTTAAATGCTTTAACCCTAAATGTATAACCAATCATCAAAATGTAACTACTAAATTTGAAGTTATTGACAAAGAAGATTTAAAATTAAAATGTCATTATTGTGAAAAAATAACTAAAAAAGAGAATATAGAATTCATTTAATTTTATAATTTTATAAACTCATTTTATCTTTAAATAATTTAAAACAAAAAAATTATGAAAAAAATTACATTATCAATCTTAACAGCAGCTTTGTTTTTTAGCCTGAGTAATGCACAGGTAGTAAAAAAGGACAAGGCATTTTTTAAAAAGTATAAACCCGGCTACTATCAGAATACTATTTTAAAAGACATCAAGGAATTTGACAAAAAGCAAAATCCTAAAAAACAACGCAAACTATTCCTTATGGACCAATCAGGGATGAATTTGCCAAACAAAATCAATTTATATAAATATTCATGGCATAACAAACCAATTTCACAAGGAAATAGTGGGACCTGCTGGTGTTTTTCTACAACATCATTTTATGAATCAGAAGTTTACAGACTTACAAAACAAAAAGTTAAGATTTCTGAGATGTTTACTGTTTATTGGGAATATGTTGAAAAAGCCCGACGTTTTATACAAAAAAGAGGCAATTCTGCATTCTCAGAAGGTTCAGAAGGCAATGCAGTAACTCGTATGTTTAAAATGTATGGCGCTGTACCCGAAAGCGTTTATAACGGTTTAGAAAAAGGAAGAAAATTCTATGATCATTCTAAAATGTATAAAGAAATGAATAATTACCTGACATCATTAAAAAAATCTGACGCATGGAATGAAGAAGAAAATCTTAATACTATTAAAGATATTTTGAATCATTATATGGGAAAACCACCAACAAAATTTTACTATCAGGGAAAAACAATCACACCTGAAGAATATCTCAAAGATGTATTAAAAATAAATCCTGATAATTATGTTGAAATTCTTTCTTATATGCAAAAGCCTTACTGGCAAAAAGTTGAATATGAAGTTCCAGACAACTGGTGGCACAGCAAAGATTATTACAATGTCCCTTTAAATGTTTTTATGGATATTATAAAAAAATCAATTCGCAATCATTATACAATGAGTATTGGCGGTGATGTCTCTGAAGCAGGTTTCTCAAGAAAAACCAATGTTGCTTTAATACCTTCTTTTGATATACCCTCTCAATATATTGACGAATATGCCCGTCAGTTCCGTTTTTCAAATCATTCTACTACTGATGATCACGGAATGCACTTAGTTGGATATTACACTGACAAAAACGGTAAAGACTGGTATTTAATTAAAGATTCAAGCTCAGGCTCAAGAAATAATGATATTAAAGCTCCTGAGTTCGGGTATTATTTCTTTAGTAGTGATTATATCAAATTGAAAATGATGGGTTTTACTATCAATAAAGACGCTGTAAAAAAATATCTAAAAAAATTCAAATAGAAAATAATTTTTTTATAATTTTGAACTAATTAAATATATCTTACCAAACAACTTGCTACTTGCACAAAAGAGCTTCCTTTTTCAGGAAGCTCTTTTGTTAATAAATATTAGATTCAGGGTGTTTACGCCCTTATAAAAATTACATAATAAATTTGAATGCCAGGGAGATTATTCTATTTTTTTCGTATATGAATCAATTGTTCAAAAAGTTCGTGAATATATTAAGAATCTAAAGGAACATCATAAAAAGATGACTTATGAAGAGGAAATTGGAAAATTTTTAAAAGATTATGATATGAAGAAGCAGAAATAATGC
>CAYNBX010000253.1:0-3146 GCA_964395505.1 uncultured Bacteroidales bacterium
TGAAATTATAATTTATAAAAAATCTAAATAAATATTATTTTAAACCTTAGAATATGCGGGATACTGGATTTTTTGGGTTTCTCATAGAAAAAAACTTCAAATATTTTTTATTAATAATTATTATGATTTTAATAAAATATCCTCAATTTTTTATAGAAAATAATTTAGTATTTTATTTAAAATATTTTGGAAAAAATGTCAAAAAAATCCTAAAAAAAATTATGATTTATCAATAATAAATGATTTAACTTTGTAACGTATTAAACAACATAAATATAATATGACAAACAAAAAAGAAAAAGTTGTAGATTTAAAAGATGTAGTTGTAAGGTTTGCAGGTGATTCAGGAGATGGCATGCAGCTAACAGGTACATTATTTTCAGACGAAGCAGCCTTATCTGGTAATGATTTTGCTACTTTACCGGATTATCCATCAGAGGTAAGGCCTCCCCATAATACCATATCAGGAGTTTCAGGGTTTCAGGTACATTTGGGGCAAGAAATTCATACTGCTGGTGATTTGGCTGATGTTCTTGTTGCAATGAACCCTGCTTCTCTCAGGTCTAATTTGAAATGGGTAAAAAGAGGGGCCACAATTATTATTGACACAGACACTTTTGATAAGAAAGCTGTGGAGAAAGCAGGGTATAAAAAAAATCCTTTATTTGATAACAGTCTTAATGGTTACAATTTGATTAAATCACCTATTTCTACTTTGACGAAGAAATGTTTAAAAGATTTAGGAATAGAGAATAAAGTTGCATTAAAAAGCAGGAATATGTTTGCTCTGGGTATAATGTATTTTATTTTTAATCGTGATTTTAAAGCAACTGATGAATTTTTTGAAAGGAAATTTGGCAAAGAGCCAATAATTGTTGAAGCAAACAAAAAAGTATTAAGAGTAGGTTATAATTATGCAGAATCTATACAGGCAATAGCAACTACTTATAATATACAAGCTGCGGAACTTGAAAAGGGAAGATATAGAAATATTAATGGGAATTTAGCTTTATCATGGGGATTATTAGCAGCTGCGGAGCGTTCAGGGAGAGATTTATATTTAGGTTCATATCCTATAACCCCGGCCTCGCCTATTCTTGCTGAATTAGAAAAGCATAGGCAGTTCAATGTAAAAGCATTTCAGGCAGAAGATGAGATTTCAGGTGTTTGCTCAACAGTAGGTGCAAGTTTTGCCGGGTCCTTAGCTGTAACTTCTACATCAGGACCCGGTTTTTCTTTAAAAAGCGAAGGCATAGGCTTAGCTGTTATGACAGAACTGCCTATTGTTGTTATTGATGTTCAAAGGGGTGGACCTTCTACAGGTTTACCAACTAAGGCTGAGCAATCCGACCTTATGCAGGCTTTATTTGGTAGAAGTGGTGAATGCCCCTTAATAGTTATTGCAGCTTCTACAGCTTCGGATTGTTTTTACTGTGCTTATCAAGCTGCAAAACTTGCAATGGAACATATGACGCCTGTGATTTTGCTGTCAGACGGTTTTATCGCTAATGGCTCAGAAGTTTTTAAAATACCTGAGGTTGCTGAGCTTGATGATATTAAACCTCCTATTGCAAAACCTAATGATGAAAATTATGCTCCATATAAAAGAGATGAGAAAAAATTAAACCGTCAATGGGCTATCCCTGGTACAGAAGGTTTACGTCATAGAGTTGGGAGTCTTGAAAAAGAAGATATTACAGGAAATGTTTCTTATGAACCATTAAATCACCAAAAAATGACTGAATATAGACAGGAAAAAGTTGCAAGAGTCGCAAATTATATACCTGAACAAAAGGTTTATGGTGATGAATCAGGTGACTTGTTGGTCGTTGGTTGGGGCGGAACTTATGGCACTTTGGTTGAAGCAGTGAAACAAATGAGAGAAAAAGGGAAAAAAGTTAGTCTTTCTCATTTTAATTATATTAATCCTTTACCAAGAAATACAGGTGAAATATTTAGTAAATTTAAAAAAATTGTAGTTTGTGAATTGAATTTAGGGCAATTTATTTACTATCTTAGAATGAGATTCCCTGAATATGAATACAAAAAATATCAAAAAATACAAGGATTACCTTTTATGGTATCAGAATTAATTAATAAATTTAATCAAATTTTAGAAGAAGAATAATTATGTTACAAGATAATATTGATAATACATTGCAATTAACAAAAAAGGATTTTGTAAGTGACCAGATAGTAAAATGGTGTCCCGGTTGTGGTGATCATGTTATTTTAGCTGCACTTGAAAATATTTTTCCTAAACTTGGTAAGAGAAAGGAGGATATTGTTGTTGTTTCAGGCATAGGATGTTCTTCCAGGCTCCCGTATTATGTTAACACTTACGGTTTTCATAGTATTCATGGAAGGGCCCTTCCTATTGCAACAGGCATTAAAATTTCAAATCCAAATTTAAGCCTATGGATTGCAACAGGAGACGGAGATTCTATGGCTATTGGAGGTAATCATTTTATTCATACAATACGCAGGAACCTGGATCTTAATGTTATAATATTTAACAATAGAATTTATGGAATGACTAAAGGACAATATTCCCCAACAACTCCATTAGGTCAAATTACCAAGACTTCTCCTTATGGAACTATTGAGGAACCTTTTAATGTAGGAGAGTTGGTTATTGGGGCTCAAGGTACTTTCTTTGCAAGGGTTACTGATAGAAATATTAAAATGATGGAAGAAGTGATGTATGAGGCTTATAAACATCAAGGAACTTCCATAATTGAAGTTCTTCAGAATTGTATGATATTTAATAATGGAACTTACAGAGAAATTACTGATAGAGACAAAAGAGATGATAATCAATTGATATTAGAACACGGCAAACCAATGTTGTTTGGGAAAAATAAAGATAAGGGTATTCGTATTAATGGCACAAAGTTAGAAGTAGTTAAATTAGGTGAAAATGGAATTACTATTGATGATATCCTTGTTCATGATAAGCAAGAGCGAGATCCAGGCATACATATGATGCTCACTCGTATGCACTTGCCGGAATTCCCTGTTGCAATGGGTGTTTTTCGTTCTGTAAGATATCCTACTTATGAAGAATTATTACAAAAACAGATTGAAGAAGTAAAACAAAAGTCTCATTTTAAATGTGTTGACGATCTGTTAAATAGCGGCGATAC
>CAYNBX010000254.1:0-3119 GCA_964395505.1 uncultured Bacteroidales bacterium
TTGTATTGAGCTTGCCGAAATAAAGAAATCGGACATTATGGACAAAAACTAATTAATACGATTTATTATAAACAACCTTTGGAAATTTGATAACCGATCTTTATCTAAAAGGAGAATTAGGTTCTTTAGCCAAGTGTTTATAAGTTAATTTTTCAAGCCATACTGGAAATATCTTTTTAAGAAAAACAGTAAATTTTCCTTCCACAAAAGTTAATATCAAAGTACGTTTACGTTTTTTAACAGCCCTGGCAATACTAAAAGCAACTTGTTCAGCAGTCATCATTTTACTTTCATCTCTTGGTGTTTCACCTTGTGGAGAACCGTCAGCAGTTAAGGCTATATTGCGAATGTTAGAAGAAGTAAAGCCTGGAGCAGCAATCAATACGTGCAGGCCTTTTTTCATGTTTTCAATGCGAAGAGTTTCCAAAAATCCACGTATAGCATATTTTGAAGCAGAATATGCAGTCCTACCTGGCAAACCAATATATCCGGCAATAGAAATAATTCCTACAACCGAGCCTTTTTCTTTTAATATATAAGGCAAAGCATATTTAGTGCTGTAAACTGTGCCCCAGAAATTAACATCCATAACACGATGAAAAACATCTAATTTTAAATCTTCAAAAAGTGCACGCATAGAAATCCCTGCATTGTTAATCAATACATTAATTTTCCCATATCTTTCTACTGTCTTTTCAATTAAATTTTTACAATCATTCTCAATACTTACATCTGTTTTTACTGCATATACTTCTTTTCCTCTATCTTTTAATTCATAAGATATCTCTTCAAGTTTTTTTATGTTTCTCGCTGCAATAACAACTTTTGCATCTCTTTTTGCAAACTCTTTTGCTAAAGCCTTGCCAATTCCAGAAGAAGCTCCTGTTACTATTACTACTTTGTTTTTCATCAATAAATGTGTATTTTATTATTTAGCTGATATTTTGCCAGAAAGATAATTTACAATATTTTTTCAAAATTGAATTTATAAACTAGAAAACTGGTTTTATGAAGATTAACTTATTATATCTTCAGGTGTATTTTTTAAGGTATCATCTTCGGGTTTTTCAAGCTTGTGCTCTAATTCTTTTAATTTTTGATTAAGAATTTTAATCTCTCTTTCTTTAGATTCTATTTCTTTCTCATTATTGCTAATAATTTTTTTTCTTTTAATTGAGTAGGGGATACGAAATAAAATACACAGTAATGCAGTTGCTGCAATAACTAACAAAATTACAAGAGCTGTTGGACTTTCAACTTGCCAGAACCAGAGTTTTATTGTAATAGGTGTAGTATTTTGTAATGTGAATATTACTAATAACACTGCTATAATTATTGTAATTA
The DNA here is from genome assembly GCA_964395505.1 of uncultured Bacteroidales bacterium. Classification (GTDB taxonomy): domain Bacteria; phylum Bacteroidota; class Bacteroidia; order Bacteroidales; family AUK083; genus AUK083. Next base: position 1,345 of record CAYNBX010000254.1, read on the forward strand.
TAGGCATAAATATTGATTTTTTCATATTTAAAATTTTTAGTTGTTTTGAAAATTTATAATAATATTTTTTGATAATGTTTACATTCTATTATGTCGCAGAATAGAAATAAGAAGCCAGAAGCCTAATAATGCTGAAGTAATAAAGCCAATAATTCCTATAATTGGTATATCATTATATAAAGGTGGAATGTCTGAAAGAACAATAAGAGAAGAGCCAATGATTAAAGAAGCTAAAACTATTGAAAAGGAAATACGATTACTTATCTGGTCGCTTTTTTTAAGCGCTGGTTCTAAACCTTTGTGTTCAAATTCAATTTTTATTTTTCCTCCTTTTAATTGTCTAATTATTTCTTTGATTTCCGAGGGAAGATCTCTTAATAAAAAACTGAAATCTATAATGGATGAATATAATTCCTTTGTTAATTTTAACGGATTCGATCGTTCTCTTAATATTTTTTTAGCATAAGGCTTAATATGTTCAAACATATTAAAATCTGGATCTAATTTTCTTCCAACACCTTCAATAGTTATTAAAGCTTTTGCCAGTAGATAAATATTAGGTGGAATTTTTAGTTTATAGGTAAAAATTATCTTAATTGTTTTATTAAGAAGTTCCCCCATATTTATTTCTTTGAATGTCAATATGGAATATTCTTCCATCATTTCATATATGTCATTTTCTAAATCATTTACATTTTTGAATTCCTGGTTATCTGTGATAGATAAAATTGTTTTTGTTATTTTTTCAGCATCATTATTTACATAACCAATAATTAAATTTCCGATATAATTTTTGTATTTGGGGTGCAAAATACCCATCATTCCATAATCAAGAAAACAGATAACATTATTATTTAATATAAAAATATTACCAGGGTGGGGGTCTGCGTGGAAAAAACCATATTGAAATATTTGCTTAAGAATAAGTTCTGAACCTTTATCTGCTATGATTTTTGGGTTGTTTCCTGTTTTGTATAAACTATCAATATCCGATACATTAATACCATCAATAAATTCCATAGTAAGAACTTTTTGAGTAGTATAATCTCTATAAACTTTAGGTACATATATTGTTTTATTGCCTTCAAAGTTCTTAGCAAATTTTTCAATATGTGAAGCTTCAATATAAAAATCTATTTCTTTTTTGATGGATTTTTCAAATTCTTTAATAATTCCTGTAGGATTTATTTTATCCATATCAGAAATATGTTTTTCTGCAAGTGAAGCAAGATTAAACATTATCTCAAGGTCAGCTTCAATTAATTTTTTAATTTTTGGACGCTGGACTTTAACAGCAACAATATCTCCATTATTAAGAGTTGCTTTATAAACTTGAGCAATAGAAGCTGCGGCAATAGATTTATTTTGAAATTCCTTGAAAAGTTCAGAAATAGGTTTCCCCAATTCCTGTTCTATTAGTTGTTTAGCTTCTTTTTCAGGAAAAGGAGTAACAGAAGATTGTAATTTTTCTAATTCAACAATAAGTTCCTGAGGTAACAAATCAGGTCTGTTACTCATTATTTGACCCAATTTTACAAAACTAGGTCCAAGTTCTTCTATTGCTAATCTAATTCGTTCATATCTGGAAGTAATTACTGTTTTTGAATATTTTCCTTTTGGAAATATATTTTTACTTATGTTAAAAGTTCTTCTTAAATTTAATTTACTAATAAAATCATCAAATCCATATTTTATTAAAACAGTAATTATTTCCCTATAACGATTTATATAACGGTAAGTTTTGCCTATATTGACTATTTTATAAGTCATTAATT
>CAYNBX010000255.1:0-3117 GCA_964395505.1 uncultured Bacteroidales bacterium
CAAATTAAATCTCAAATCTCAAATCTAAATTCCCTTTGGTCATAGCCTGCACCGATACCTCGGGGGATGTTTCATGTGTTATATTATTTATGTTTTGCATTTATATTTTTTATTGATAAAATCAAATGTTTTGTTCCGGTATATTATATTTTGTTTTTTCAATCAAGCTAATATTTTCAATAAGCATATTTTTATCAACAGCTTTACACATATCATAAATGGTAAGCAAAGCAATACTAACTGCTGTCAAAGCTTCCATTTCTATGCCTGTTTTACCCACGCATCTTGCTTCACTATTAATGCTTACACCGGTTTTATCCAATTTAGCATTCACACTAATTTTAGTAATTTGCAAAGGATGGCATAAAGGTATTAACTCATTGGTTCGTTTACCTCCCTGTATTCCTGCAATTTCCGCAACAGTGAGCACATCTCCTTTTTTCATATTGTTTTCTTTGATAAGTTTTATGGTTTTAACATTTAGCCTGATATGACCCTTGGCTTTTGCAATACGTAATTGCTGCTTTTTATTGCTAACGTCAACCATATTGGCTTTCCCTTGTTTATCAACATGATTTAATATCTCCATATTTTTTATTCTTTGAATTAATAATTTTTTAATTACCTAGTAAAATTAAATAAATAATTTGAATTTTATTGGTAAGGAATAAGTTATCAAATAATATTTTTCTCTTTTATCTTTATAATAAATTAAATTATTTTTTTAAATTAAGTGATTATTTAGTGTATGTAAGCTGCATTTAACTCGTTGAAAATAAAAGAAAACACTACTTGTAGTGTATATGATATAAATTTTCTTGCAAAAACTATTAAAGAAAAAATATTTTAACCACCTATATTATAAAAGTAATTTGAATGATTTACTGTACCATATTCAGGTTTGTTTTCAACAGCTAATATAATAGCTTTTTCAGCTCCTAATTTTCTTACGTCATATTCCAGGTCATTGAAGAGGCAGGGTTTTACCATTCCATTAGCTGTTAATCGTATGCGATTGCAATGCTTACAGTCGCCACCTGAACCGCCTTCAACAATAGAAAATTCACCGGTTCTTAAATTCATCTGGTGAATAAACCTGAGCTGTAAATCATTTTTATTACAAAAAATTTTAACTTGTTTTGCATCTTCTTCGTCAGATGAATGCATAACAACGCAATTGATTTTAACAGGATCAAGCTTAGCTTTTTTTGCTGCTTCTATGCCTTTGAAAACTTTTGAGATATCTCCAACTCTTGTTATTTCTTTATATCTTTTTGGGTCAATTGTATCAAGGCTAATATTTATTCTATTTAAACCGGCATTTGCAAGAGGCTGAGCAAAATGTTCCAGGAGTGTGCCATTTGTAGTCATTGAAAGGTCATTAATACCTTTAATATCGGCAATCATAGAAACAAGTTTTGTAATTCCTTTACGAACTAAAGGTTCGCCTCCAGTAAGACGGACTTTATCAATACCCATTTTAACAGCAGTTTTTACTACATCGACAATTTCTTCAAAACTTAATATATCTTCATGTCTGAATAGTTTAATACCTTTTTCAGGCATACAATATACACAGCGGAGGTTACATCTGTCAGTTACAGAAATCCTTAGATAATTTATTTTTCTATTATATTTGTCGTACATCTATAATTTTTCCTTTTTCTATGATAGTTTCACCAATAGGTATTGATATAATTCCATCAGCATATACTAAAGAATGAATATGAGCTGAGCCGTGATATTCCAAAGGCTTCACAAAACCTTGCTTTGTAATTTTAACAGGGATCCATGATTTTCGTTTAGCCTTTTTACGTGTATAATCAACTGCAAGAGGCATTTTTATAGTCAAAGGCTCATAATCCATACCCATCATTTTGTAAATAAAGGGCTTGACTAATAATTCAAATTGCACAAAAGAAGAGACAGGATTTCCTGGTAAGCCAAAACAATATTTATCATTTGAAATTCCAAAAGTAGTTGGTTTGCCAGGTTGGACAGCCACTTTATCAAAAAGAATTTTTATCCCGGCTTTTTCTAACATTTTAGGGACATAATCAAAATCTCCCATAGAAACACCGCCTGTAATAATAATCACATCATTTGTGGACAATGCCTTAACAATAACATTGTAAGTTGCTTCTTCTGAATCTTCAACTATACCGAAATAATTTGGTACAGCACCTATTCGTTTTAGCTGTGCTATTAATTGATAAGCATTGCTGTTTCTTATCTGAGAAAAACCCGGCTTTTTATCAGGCTCAACCAATTCGTTCCCTGTTGTAATAATACCAACTTGCACTTTTCTTGAGACCAAAGGATTTACACAGCCAACAGAGGATAAAATTGCAATATGCTGAGGCTCTATCTTCGTTCCCTTTTTTAAAACACATTGTCCTTGTTTGATATCTTCAGCTTTATAACAAATATTAGAGTTTGTGTTGTTTTTGATAAATCTGATTTTATTACTGCCGATTTTTTCAGTATGTTCAACTATTAAAACACAGTCAGCTCCCTGAGGTATAATAGCTCCTGTCATTACTTTAGAGCATTGGTTTTTGTGAATGACTTTTTGCGGGATTTTCCCTGCCGGGATTATTTCAATAACTTTAAGTTCATTCTTAAAATCCTCTTTACGACAAGCATATCCATCCATTGCTGATTTGTTGAATGGAGGCATTTCTATATCTGAAAAAATATCCTCAGATAGAATTCTATGTAAGCTGTCATTTATTGCAACACGTTCTTTATCTATGCTGCGTGCTGAATTCATTACAATATTATAAGCTTTTTCAAATAAAATCATATAAAAATATTTTATAAATTGAGATTGTGCAAAATTATAAATTATTGAGTATTCAAAATAGGGTATTTTTAGGAATTATTAAAAGAGCAGTTTTTACAAAAAATAGATAACAAATCAGGTTTTATATATTGTTAAAGTGTTAAATTGTTGAATGATTTGTGAATCCTTTTGGCAAAAGGATATACACAGTGTGTCTTAATCTTTATGATGATTGGAAAATTGGTGTTTGTCCATAATGTCCATTTTCTGCATTAAGCTCGTCAAAAAAATGCTCATTTACAAAAGTAAACTCTTTGATTTTAAAGACTTCG
>CAYNBX010000256.1:0-3111 GCA_964395505.1 uncultured Bacteroidales bacterium
GAAATCGGACATTATGGACAAACACTAATTATACTTATGCCAGAAAGCAAGCTGTTTAGTAATACCTTATATCTGCAAGCTAAATCTTATGCAAAGCCGAACTGCACGTCATTGTTAGAAATGCTCACTCAGACCTTCTCTTCGCAAAAAGGGCTATACCTGTGATGCTCTTCGCTGTGCTGCGCCAACACTGACGCACATTTCAACTTTTCGCTACTAAGTAATTTGCAGATTTAAGGTAATAAATAAATTTAATGTTTATTAATGAAGACAAATATATAATTTTATACTGTTAATTGTTTACTGCAGAAAAAATTTTGGATTAAAGTAATGTTATTTCGTCTAAATTATACACTTTCCCTATTTTTCTTTTAGCCTTTAGCCTTTAAACTTTAGCCTTGCTCATCATATCTGTTTATAAAATTCAGTTAGTCTTTGTATTATTTTTTCATTGTCATAATTTTTTTCTATTAGTTTCTTTGCATTTTTTCCAATATTATTACAATAGTTTTTATCTTCAACACACTTTGTAACAGATTCAAGAAATTCATCAGGAGTATTGGCAATTAGTATATCTGTTCCATCTTTGCAATTAATACCTTCAGCTCCTATTTTTGTTGAAATAATTGTTTTTCCTGCACACATCCCCTCAATTATTTTTACTCTTATTCCACTACCTGAAAGAAGAGGTACAATCATTATAGCTTTTGAATTAATAAAATCCGCAGCGTCTTCAACTTCACCTAATATGACTACATTTGGATATTTACTTTTTAACAGCCAATTAGGCATTTTTCTTCCTGCGAGGTAAAATTTTAATTCAGGATATTTTTGATATATTTTGTACCATACATTTTCAAGGAACCATTTTATTCCTTCTACATTTGGTATCCAGTTCATTGAGCCAATATGAAAAAGCGAAGGAAATTCATATTCTTGTTTATGATGATTATATTTTTTAATATCAATGCCAAAGGGTATATCAATAATTGGGGTTTTGCAGCCAGTATTTTTAAAGAACTCAGCATCATTTTTTGTGATAGCAGCAATTCCGTCGTATTTGTTAAGTGCAGAGATTTCATAATTTTTTAATGTGCGTGAAAGATGTTTCAGATATAAATGTTTTATGGGATTTTTGCTTGTTGATGCTAGTCTTTCCCATATTAAATATTCTATATTATGAGCACGTAAAACGATTTTTGCTTTTGAGTATTTACGAATAGTTTCTATATATGGACTAATAAAAAGAGTCTCTAATTGGATTATATCAAATGTTTCATTTTTAAGTATGTCAATAATTTTGTTTTCAAATTTTTTTGAAATAAACCGCTGAACATGATAGGATTTTTTTGTGAAGAGGTTTAAAAAAGCGTGTATTGGTTTTATTGATAAGTCGATATAAACTGTTTCGAGTTTGGTTTTTTCTTTATAAGCGGTTGGGATTTTTTCAATATCTATAAAATATTTTTGAGTATTGATAGCAAGGACTTTAATTTGATGATTTGCATTTATTAATCCTTGTATGATTGCATTCATAGCAATTGGGCCGCCTTCTTTTGGAGGATATGGGGATTTATTGCAGAGCACTAAAATTTTCATTGGTTCAGATATTTTTTTTCTTTGAGAATATTTTTAAAAATTTATCCCATTTGTCGATATCTAAAAAAGGGGAGTCTGAAGTTGCTTTATAAGTGAGAAAAATTCCAATGGGTAGCAGTATTACAGATGATAACCACATCCCATAAAAAGCATCTACAGCACCAGTCCTAACATATTTTTCAGCTGTAAATGAGGTTACATGCCATACAACAAAAAATAATACAGAAATAACTAAAGGTAATCCTATTCCCCCTTTACGAATTATCGCTCCTAAGGGTGCACCAATAAAAAACAAAATAAAACAAGCTAAAGATAAAGTAAATTTCCTATGCCATTCTATTTTATATTTTATTATTTTTGACTCCCTTGCCTTAAATAAACTTTTATGAAATTCTATATTTTCTTTTATGTTTCTGGATTTTTTAATGGCTTTATTAACTATATTTATTTTTTCTTGTTTATTAAAATTATATAGAAAGTTATTTTTTAATGCCTTTGTTGTATCAGCGATATTAGATTTGTTGGTATCAATTTGTGAATGGTGAACAAAATATCTGTCAATAGAAGATGAAAAATTTTCTTTTCTTTTGTTTAATTGTTTTGTAAGTGAATCTTCTGCTTTTGTCAGTTGCTTTATGTTAAGCATGTGGTAGTCATTTTTAAAAAGATTTTCATTAATTTTGTTTAATGAAAAACCTGAGAGGTCAAAGCGTCTATGTTCTTCTTTAAATTTAATTCTTTGAAAGGGTCTGTTAAAGTGGTTCCTTCTATCAACTTTTTCATCATAATTATATCCATTATATAATGTAAAAATTAAATTTTTTTTATCATGAGAGACTTCCATTTTCCCTGATTTTGCTGTAGTCATTTTTGTATCTCCCATATTATTAGTATGGTCATATATCATAATATTATGAATGTTTTTACCATCTTTTTCCTTTTCCCCAATCCTTATTGTGTAACCTTTAAGACCATTATAAAAAATGCCTTCTTTAATATTAAATGCTGGTTTTTGTGATCTTATATCGTAAAGAGTAGACCTGAATTTTAAATTTGCAATAGGCAAAACATTATTGGAGAAAAAGAAAGAAAATATGCTGATGATAAATGATAAAATAACTAAAGGCATCATTACTTTTTTTAATGAGATTCCGGCAGATTTCATTGCAACAAGTTCATAGTTCTCTCCAAAATTGCCAAATGTCATCAAAGAAGACAATAAAATAGCAAGTGGCAGAGCAAGTGGAACAAATGTTAAAGAAGCATAAAACAATAACTTTACAATAACATACCATTCAAGTCCTTTCCCTACCAGGTCATCTACGTATTTCCATAAGAATTGCATTATCATTATAAAGATTATAATAATAAATGTCATTATTAAAGGACCTGTAAAGGATTTTAAAACAAGTTTATGGATTTTTTTCACTATCTTACTATTTGGGAAACGATTTGAGATTTTGTTTATGATTAAAATGATTTATAGATAATGCTAATTAATTAGTGTCTGTC
>CAYNBX010000257.1:0-3102 GCA_964395505.1 uncultured Bacteroidales bacterium
AAAAAACTTACTATTAGAAGCATAACTTCAAATATCTAATTTCAAACATTACTAATAAAATTCTTACAAGGTAGATGCTTAATAATGAGTTATATATAAAAATATAAACACATGAAAAAAATAAAAATACTATTGCTCTCAGCTTCTATCATCATTGCTGCATGTTCATCAAAAAATAATACTGATTATGTTGATACTTTTATTGGAACAGGTGGACATGGACATACATATCCCGGTGTAAGTATGCCATTTGGGATGGTACAATTAAGTCCTGATACTCGTTTAACCGGCTGGGATGGCTGCTCAGGATACCATTATTCAGATAATATAATTTATGGATTTAGTCATACTCATTTGAGCGGAACAGGCTGCTCTGATTATGGAGATATTATCTTGATGCCAACAGTTGGCAAAATCCAACTTAAAAATGGATATAATAATAATCCTGATTCTGGTTATTGTTCTAAATTTAGCCATAAAACCGAAAAGTCTTCACCTGGATATTACAGCGTTTTATTAGATGATTATAATGTTAAAGTTGAGTTGACTGCTACGGAACGTGCTGGCTTTCATAAATACATATTCCCTGAAAGTAATAATTCTAACATTATTATTGACCTTAAAAATAGAGATAAGGTATTAGATTCAAAAATTGAGTTTATTAATGATTCAATAGTTGAAGGCTTTCGTAGGTCTGAAGCCTGGGCTAAAGATCAATATGTGTATTTTGCTGCTAAATTTTCTAAACCTTTTAAATCTTATGGAATAGCTGTTGATGATAAAATAATAAATGGAATAAATGAAGCTGAAGGTAAAAATATAAAGGCTTATGTATGTTTCTCAACGAAGAGTAAAGAAATTATTTTTGTAAAAGTTGGTATATCGGCTGTAAGCACTGATGGTGCAATGAAAAACCTTGAAGCTGAAATTCCTGACTGGGATTTTGAGAAAATTAAAAATTTAGATAGTAAAGCATGGAATAAGGAATTAAGCAAAATAAAAGTTGAAGGAGGTACAAAGGAACAAAAGACAATTTTTTATACTTGTCTTTATCATACATTGCTAAGCCCAAATTTATTTATTGATGTTGACGGAAAATATCGTGGTACTGATCTTAAGATACATCAGACTAAAGATTTCGATAATTATACGGTTTTTTCGTTATGGGATACTTTTAGAGCTGAACATCCCTTGCTTACAATCATTGAACCTAGACGAACTTTAGATTTTATTAAAACATTTATAGCTCAATATGAAAATGGGGGGCAATTGCCTGTCTGGGAACTAGCTGGTAATTATACTGGCTGTATGATAGGTTATCATTCTGTACCTGTTATTTTTGATGCTTATATGAAAGGCATAAGAAGTTTTGATGTTGAAAAAGCCTTTGAAGCAATGAAGCATAGTGCTGAACAAGACCACCTCGGATTAAAATATTATAAAAAATTGGGTTATATACCTGCTGATATGGAATCGGAATCTGTTTCTAAAACTCTTGAATATGCTTATGATGATTGGTGTATTGCTCAAATGGCAAAACAACTTGGCAAAAAATCTGATTATAAAAATTATATTCAAAGAGCTCAATTTTATAAAAATATTTTTGATAAATCAACGGGATTTATGCGTGCTAAAATTAATGGAGCATGGTTTACCCCTTTTGATCCTTATGAAGTGAATTCCAATTATACAGAAGCAAACTCATGGCAATATACTTTTTTTGTTCCTCAGGATATTCGAGGATTGATAAAACTTATGGGAGGTGATGAAAATTTTGAAAAAAAATTAGATGAGCTTTTTTCTGCTAATGAACTAACAACAGGAAGCAAACTAGAAGATATTTCAGGTATGATAGGACAGTATGCACATGGCAATGAACCCAGTCATCATATAGCTTATCTTTACGATTATGTCGGTAAACCATGGAAAACTCAAAAAATAGTAAGACAAATTATGGATAAAATGTATTCAGCTAAGCCAGATGGTTTATGTGGAAATGAAGATTGCGGCCAGATGTCTGCATGGTTTGTATTTAGTGCTGTGGGATTTTATCCTGTTTGTCCTGGACAAAATGAATATGCAATTGGAACTCCTGTTTTTGATAAAGTTACAATTGATGTTGGTAAAGGAAAATATTTTATAATTAAAGCAAATAATGTTTCTGATAAAAATATATATATTCAATCTGCTGAGCTTAACGGGAAAAAATATAATAAATCTTATTTGAAACATAAAGATATTATGAATGGGGGAGAGATGATTTTTGAAATGGGAGATAAACATAATAAAAATTGGGCAAACGAAAAAGAAGATACTCCCCAATCTGAGATTACTGATAATATATTAGTACCTGTCCCTTACATTACTTCTAATTCTAGAACCTTTATTAGATCAACTAATGTCTCTCTTGCTTGCATCAGTGGTAATACAAAAATATATTATACTCTTAACGGTAAAGAACCCACAATGAAATCTAAAATATATACTAAGCCAATAAAATTAAACAAAACAACAATACTCAAGGCTTTTGCTTTTAAAGAAGGTTTTCCAAAAAGTTTTATTATCACATCTAAATTCAATAAAATCCCGGAAGCTAGAAATATAAAGTTAAAAACTTCATACAGTCCACAATATTCAGCAGGTGGAGACATAGCTTTAATAGATAATATCCGGGGGAATAAAAATTTTAAAACAGAGACATGGCAGGGTTATGAAGGTAATGACCTTGATGCAATTATAGATTTAGGAAGTATTAAAACATTGCACAAAATATCAACAGGATTTTTGCAGGATATAAATTCCTGGATATTTATGCCTTGTTCTGTTAGATATTCTATTTCCAATGATGGTATAAATTTTAGAAATGTTGCAAATATTAAAAACAGCATTCCCGAAAATAAAAAAGGCACAATTATTAAGGATTTTACAAAAAAAATTATTAATACAAAAGCAAGATATATAGAAGTTTATGCTAAAAATATTGGTATATGTCCAGAATGGCACAAAGGTGCTGGAGAAAAAGCATGGATATTTGCTGATGAAATTGTTGTTGAATAATGATTTTATTTAATAAGGTTTACCCTGTGAAATAATTTTGCTTCA
>CAYNBX010000258.1:0-3073 GCA_964395505.1 uncultured Bacteroidales bacterium
ATTAAATTTTTTTTAAAAAAATTATTTATTTATTAATTCTCGTAAATATATAAATTTAGGTGATTAAAAAAGGCTTCCTATTTGGAAAACTGCAAATGATAATATCCATGCTAAGGAAGTTGTATAAAAAACTTCAAATAATGCCCATTTCCAACTACCTGATTCTTTTCTTATAGCTGCAATAGTTCCAATACAGGGAAAATAAAGCAAAATAAATAGCATAAAGACAAATGCACGTAAAGGGTTAAAAAACTTTTTTCCTTTCTTCACTCCTGATTGATAAGTTTGCTGCTGCAATTTTTTCACTAAAGCATTTGTATGCTTTTTATCGTTAATATTTGTTTGATATAAAATACCTAAGGTGCTCACAACAACTTCTTTTGCAGATATTCCGGCTAAGACAGCAACGCTCATTTTCCAATCAAAGCCTAAAGGATGCATAACAGGTTCAATAAATTTACCAACCCTACCTATATATGAATTTTCTTGCCTTTTGGCTTGTTCTTCTGATAATATATTGTTAATATTATTTTCTTTTTCTTTACTTAGAATTTGAACATTTTTTTGATTAATGACTTTAGCAGAACTTATCTTTTTATTGTATTGATTTTCAATATTTATAATTTTTGTTTCGTATTTTTTTGATGGGTCAGCTTCTCTGGGAAAATATCCCAGCATCCATATAACTATTGTAGCTATTAATACTACACCGCCTATTTTTTTTAAATATTGTTCAGTATTAAACCACATGTGTTTTAATACTGATTTTGCAGTAGGAATTCTATAAGGCGGCAGTTCCATTACAAAAGGCATATCACTTTTTTTGAATAATGTTTTGCCAAGAAGTAAAGAAGATAAAATTGCCACTAAGATCCCAATAAAATACATAGAAAAAAGAATGAGAGCTTGATATGACACAAAGAAGGCTGAAATAAATAATATATATACAGGCAATCTTGCACTACAAGACATAAAAGGATTTATTAACATAGTTATCATACGGTCTCGTTTACTTTCAATTATTCTTGTTGATAAGATAGCAGGAATATTACAACCAAAACCCATAATAAGAGGAATAAATGATTTGCCGTGTAAACCAATTTTATGCATTGCTTTGTCCATAATAAACACCGCCCTTGCCATATAACCTGTATCTTCCATTATTGAAATAAATAAAAACAATATTATTATATTTGGCAAATAAACAATTACACTCCCAACTCCTGCTATTACACCATCTATTATTAAATCTTTTAAAATGCATGCTGGCATATATGCTTTTAAAATATTTGAAATCCAATTAACAAATAAACCTATCCATTCCATTGGATATTTACCAACTGTGAAAGTTGTATAAAACATTACCCACATAAAAAATATAAAAATCGGGATTCCCCAAAACTTATGCGTTAATATTGTATCTATAACATCACTTTTCCTTTTTTTCCTTTCAGGATTTGGTTTTAATGTTTCTTTTAAAGCACCAGCAATAAATCCATATTTGGCATTAGTTATGATATTTTCACCATTATCATGTTTTGCTTTCTCAATTTTTTCTATTTTTTCATTAACGATTTTGTAAATATCATCTTTATTAGGACATTGTTCAATATATTTTTTAACATCCTTGTCTTTTTCTAATAATTTTATCGATAAAAAACGTGTTGAGATTCTATCTGTTAATGCTCGGTTTTCCTTATAAATTGAATCCTGTATTTCTTTTATAGCTTTTTCAATGCAAAATCCATAATTTATGTGAATATGACGAACAGTTTCATCTTTATCTTCATATACTTGAATTATTTTTTGTAAGAGATTATTTATTCCTATACCCTTAGAAGCTATTGTAGGAACAAAAGGGATACCAATCATTTTCCCTAAAGAATTATAATCAAATTTATCACCTTTTTCTTTTAGCTCATCATACATATTTAACGCAACTATTACTTTTCTATCCATATCAATAAGTTGAGTAGTAAGATACAGATTGCGTTCAAGATTAGAAGCATCAATAACATCTAAAATAATATCGGGAAAATTTTCTAATATATAATCTCTAACATAGAGTTCTTCGAGGCTGTATGCAGATGTTGAATACGTACCAGGTAAATCTATAACATTGAAGACATAACCAGCAAATTTAATTTTAGCTTCTTTTGCATTTACAGTAACTCCACCATAATTACCAACTCTTTCTTTTGAACCTGAAGCATAATTAAAAATTGTTGTTTTCCCTGAATTCGGATTGCCAACAAGTGCAACATTTATGGTCTTCCCTTTTCTTTTAGCTGCTCTCTTTAATAAATTCTCATCTATAATTCCATTGTATTCTCTATTTTTAAAATCAATATTTCTAAATCCTCTGTGTCTATGTCCTCTATTTTTGGATCCCATATACCTATGCCTCTTATCTAATATTACTTCTGCTTCCTTTTCAGAGAGTACATCTATCATTTTTGCTTCGCTATTTCTTAACGAAACATTGTAATCCATAATTAGGTATTCTATAGGATCTTTAAGAGGAGCTTTTTTTACTACTTTTATTTCTATGCCGGGAATAAATCCCATCTCAGTGATTCTTTTTCTGAATGCTCCTCTACCCTTGACCTTCGTGATAATAGCTCTTTCACCCTGATTTAAATCAAAAAGAGTCATATAATTATTGTTTATTTAGAATAAATATAAATTACGGCAAATGTATATAAACTTTTATAAAAGAAAAAAAATTATATTTTCCCTTTATATACAATAATGGGATAATAAAGTGGCATTTAAAATTATAGATGTTGAATTAAAAACTAAAAAAATAATGGAATTAAGCATTAAAGATAAAGAGAATTTCTATTTAGTACCTTATTTATAATATTCGTGTATTTTTTGGCAAAATATTTTTTCAAATGCTCTAAAGTCCTTAGTTCATAAGGTCTTCAGAGATTCTTTTTTTTGTTCAACTTGTTTAAACTTCTTTGGTTCTGGCTTGTCCAGGTTAGGGCTTTATGAAAAAGTCTGATGCGTGCCGGATTTGAGGCGGCAAGGTGAAGATGTATCCTTATACTTCGAACCGAAGCCAACG
>CAYNBX010000259.1:0-3051 GCA_964395505.1 uncultured Bacteroidales bacterium
TGACTTCGCAAGCCTTGAAAATGAACATTCTGATTCAAACACTGACTTTATGTACTGACTCTAATTATAGAGGAGCAGCATACTTAAAGAATTAATATCAGCAAGAAAACGTTCATCTTCAAATTTTATATGGATTATCTGCTTGCTGTCAAAATGGTCTAAGAGTTTTTTGGCATATTCCAATAAAAAATAAGTTTCCCTTAGCTTACGAAATCCAGTAATAGCAAGTGTTTTATTTATAGAAAAATTAAAATATGATGCAAGATTGTATTCTAACTTCTTTATATGCGGAAGTTTCCTTTCTATTCAATCACAAGGTATTATTTTAATAATATTGTTCAATAATCAATAAAAAATTTATTTTTTAAGATTTATCTATCCAGCCACTTTTTAAAATTTTGTACTTTTTCTCGACTAACTATTATGTCATTATCCTTTGAATTTGATAATTTAATTTTTAATCTGCTGTTAGAGTAAGTTATTATATCCATAATTGAGTTTAAACTAATTAAATATTTACGATTAATCCTGAAAAATAAAAGAGGGTCTATAAGATTTTCAAGTTGTTCCAGGGAATAATCAATAACATAATCATTATTATTTTCCGTTTTAATATAAGTTGCCTTTTCAAGACTGTAAAAATAGTTTATATCTTCAATAGAAATAAATTTTATATGCTCTCCGACTTTGATAACAAATCTGTTTTTATATTGTTGAGTGAGCATATTAAGAACTTTGTCAAATACTTTATTATCTGTTTGTTTAATATTTTTGGATTTTGATAATTGTATGGATTTGAACTTGTCAATAGCAGCACTTAGTTCGTTAAAATCAATAGGTTTTAATAAATAATCTATACTGTTTACTTTAAAAGCACGAACAGCATATTCATCAAAAGCAGTAGTGAATATTACAGGGCAATTGACAATAGTTTGTTCAAATATCTCAAAGCTCAAACCATCAGCTAATTGAATATCCATAAAAGACAGGTCAGGATGTGTATTTTTTTTAAACCATTGAACACTTCTTTTAACTGAATCAAATATGCCAAGTATTTCAATATTCAGGTCATATTTTTTAAGTAAATCTATTAACCTTTCAGCTGCCAATACTTCATCTTCTATTACTACAACTTTCATTTTGGGGAATATTTATTTTAAGACAGATATTATATTTTTTGCTAAATATAATGTTTATCTGTGTTTAACAATGGTATCTTAACTATAAAATACTTTGAATTGTTTTCAATGAAAACAGTTTTATCTGTTAAAAATTCATACCTTGATTTAATGTTTTTTAATCCCATGTTTCCCATGCTTTTAATAACTGTCTTTTTCTGTAAATTGTTTTTCACGACAATGTAATCATCATTTTCAGATGAAATATTGATATACAAAGGTTTTTCTTCAGAAATAATATTATGTTTAATAGCATTTTCTACAAGCATTTGTAAAGATAAAGGAATTATCATTTTGTTCTTATTTTCAAAAATATTTATTTCTACTTTAAGATTATTTCCATACCTGATTTTTTGAAGATAGATATAAGATTCAACAAATTTTAGTTCTGTTGAAAGACTAACTATTTCTTTGTCTTTTTGCTCTAATACATAGCGATAAACTTCTGAAAGCTGTTTAATAAATTTTTCGGACAAATCAGGATCTTTATGAACCAATGAACTGAGTGTATTAAGAGTGTTGAATAAAAAATGAGGGTTTACCTGATTTTTTAATGCTTCATATTCTAAAGCAAGAGCTTCTCGTTTTAAATTTTCTTCATTTACTAATGCTTTCCTCCAATATTTAAAAAAAATAGAACTATAAATTGAGAGTGCAATTATAAAAGTAATGCCAATTTCAATGATTATTGTATCTGAACCTTGAGAGAAAAAATTTTTAAAATCTTTATCAAAATAAAATTTATACCAGAGTAAATTAATAACAACAATGGTTATCAAAGAATATACTACTAAAGCTGTTAAATTTATGATTAATGCTTTTGCCGGAGTTTTTCGCCATAAGTTTTTTTTGTTAATTTTATAACCCAGATATTGGTTACCTTTCCATAATGAAACTCCGATAAGAAAAGAATATAAAGCACTATATAAAAAATTATCCAGAGAACTAACTGAATTCCATCCTCCGAATAATACAGAGATAAAAATGCCAATAACTGTTACTATTACAACATCTCTTAAGTGTCTTATAATATTATTTCTATTTATGAACATTTGTTTGTTATTAGATTTTTTTAAGTTGAGTCATTATTGCAAATTTTATGTTTTCAAATAAATTATTCCTTTTATCAAACTCAGGCAAATTTATTTTTTATTACAATTTTTTAATAAGTATAAATTATTATTTTTCCCCCAGTCAGGATAGATATCGCTTTTGGGTTTAAAATTCTCAAATTTTATTTTAGCTTCTTTTAGCACAGGGCAAGCAGCGTGAATACCGCCTCCAAACATTTTTGGTTTATGGAGCAAATTTTGTCCTATTAAATAATAGGCTCTTGGGTTGTCAGGATTTAAAGTTTTGGCTTTTTCTAATGAAGCACTTGCCATTGACGAATATTTCATTCCTCTAATCATAGGATTGATTTGTATCCTGCCTTGATATAAAAATCCTTGTAAAACATATAATTCCGATTCCTTAGGAACGATTTTCTTACCTCTGTCTATATATTTTTGTGCAATGTCCAGATACTGATCTTTTTTCTCTTTATCCTGTTCCATAAAACAAATGTTTATATAACTAAAAGCAGTATAATAAGATGGTAACCATTCATCTTTTTCTGCATTTGCAATTCGTTCAAAATTATTGGCTGTCTTCTGAAAATCTTCAATTGTCTTTGCTTTTCTTAAAGATTTTATATTTCCCAACATAGCATCTTTGTAAGAATTGCCTTGTGTGTAACCTGCTAAGCTTAATGCAAATACACATAATGTTAAAATAATTTTTTTCATTTTTTTTCATTTTTAAGTTTATAATATTATTTATATAGATTTCAATAATTATCGTTTGTCCATAATGTCCGATTTCTGCGTTACGC
>CAYNBX010000260.1:0-2997 GCA_964395505.1 uncultured Bacteroidales bacterium
TTATGGCTATAAAATTTCAATATAATAAAACCTGTTTACAGGATTTAAAAAAACAACTAAAGATCAGGGTTGAGGTTTTGCCTATTATCAAAAACAAAGAGTCTGCTTTACGTATGGAGGTTAAAAGAGCTAAGGATTATGCTAATACTCTTGATGATTCTCTGAAAAAGAAAATCAAAGAGTATGATAATATTGTTAGACTTTGGGGAGAATTTGACAAGGATTTGCTCAGAATCGATGATGTTAAGCTGAGTACAAAAAAAATAGCAGGTGTTAAAACCCCTGTACTTGAAGATATAATTTTTTCTACAAAAGATTTTAGCTTGTTTAATAAACCTGAATGGTTTTTAGATGGCATCTCTATTTTAAAAGATTTAGTGAAAATTGCAATTGAAAGAGATTTTTATTTTCGTAAAATGAACTTACTCCTTTATGCCAGAAGAAAGACTACACAAAAGGTTAATCTATATGAAAAAGTACAAATTCCAGGCTATGAAGAGGCTATAAGAAAAATTAAAAGATTTTTGGAAGACGAGGAAAATCTTTCAAAATCTGCTCAAAAAATATTAAAAAAACGTCAACAAGAAAGGGAGGCAGCATAATGATTGTTCCTATGAAAAAATATTCTTTTTTGGTATATCATCAGGAATATAATTCTTTTCTTAAAGATATTCAAAACATTGGAGTTCTTGATGTCATTAAAAGAAATATTGATTTAGATGATGACACAAAAAATAAATTTAATAAAATTCATGATTTAAATAATATCATTAAATTTTTAAAAAAAAGAAAAATTACTCCCGAACCTTATGATAAGAAAATTGACGGTATAGAATTATTTAATAAAATTCAAGATTTACAAAAGAAAACAGAAGACTATAATACTGATTTAGAAACAATAAAAAAAGAATTATTAAAAGTTGAACCGTGGGGTGATTTTTCTAAAGAAACCATTAAAAAGCTCAGAAAAGCTGGTCTTTACATAAGATTTTTTGTTACTACTGACAGAAAATTTTCTGAGCAATGGCAAAAAAAATATGATATATCAATAATTAATAAACAAAAATCTAATGTTTATTTTGTTATTATAGCAAAAGATAATAATGAGATAAATATTGATGCTGAAGAAATAAAAATGCCTGAAAGGACGGTTTCTGAAGTATTAAAAAATAAACAAGTCATTGAAGGGAAAATACAAGAAATAAATACCTTATTTGATTCATTTGCAGCAAAGTATATCCTTATACTAACAGATACACTTAAAAATTTAAAAAAAGAATTTGAGTTTGACAAAGTATTATTAAATACTACACACGAGGCTGAAAATAAACTGATGATATTGCAAGGCTGGGTTGCTGTCTCAAATGAAGAAGAATTAAAAAATTATCTTGACGAAAAAAATATTGCTTATTTTTCAGAAGATGCTAAAGAAGCAGAAAAGGTTCCGATTTTATTACATAATAATAACTTTGCAAAATTATTTGAACCTATTGGCAAAATGTTTTCTTTGCCTTCTTATCACGAATTAGACCTTACACCTTTTTTTGCACCCTTTTTCATGTTTTTCTTTGGCTTTTGCTTAGGAGATGCAGGTTATGGACTTGTTTTTCTCATAGGAGCATCGTTATTAAAATTAAAATGCAATAAAAAAATAAAACCATTATTAAGTCTTATACAGTTTTTAGGTATTGGGACTATAATTATGGGTGGAATATCAGGAACTATGTTTGGAATGCGATTAGTAGAAATTGAAGCTTTTCACTCAATAAAAAATATTTTTTTATCATACAGTCAATTATTAAATCTTTCAGTAATAATAGGAGCTGCTCAAGTTGTCTTTGGCACTGCTTTACGAGGTGCTAATAAAATTAAACAAAAAGGATTTGTTTATTCCATACCGGAGTTTGGCTGGATATTATTAGTTTTTAGCATTTTAGATTTAGCCTTGATAAAATATATGGTGTCTGTGGCAAATATCATTTTATATATCAGCCTTGGAATGATTATATTTTTTAGCAATCCAAAAGGCAGTATTTTTTCAAGGATTGGTAAAGGTATCTGGGATTTATATGGTATAACAGGTATATTTGGCGACGTGTTATCATATATAAGATTATTTGCTCTCGGCGTTTCAAGTTCTATATTAGGATTTGTGATAAATAGTATGGCCTCACAAATAAAAGAAGTTCCTTATGTAGGAATTATATTATCTATAATATTTTTAATTATAGGTCATGGAAGCAATATTTTATTATCTTCATTAGGGTCCTTTGTTCACCCTATGCGTTTAACATTTGTAGAATTTTATAAAAATGCCGGTTTTACTGGCGGAGGAAAAGAATATAAACCATTTTCAAACAAATTTTAAATTAAACTAAACTTAAAAATTAAAAACTAAAAAGGAGAAGAATCATGATTACAACTGTAATTTTATCTTATGTAGGATTAACGTTAATGGTAGCTTTATCAGGAATAGGAAGTGCAATAGGAGTAACAATGGGTGGAAACGCAACAATTGGAGCTCTTAAGAAAAACGATGAAGCCTTTGGCAGCTATATGTTACTTAGCGCTTTACCCGGAACTCAGGGATTATATGGTTTTGCGGGTTTTTTTATTATTAACTCGAAACACGTAATAAGCCCTACAATGACCTGGGTACAGGCTAGCATTATTTTAGCAGCAGGTTTTGTCCTCGGTTTTGTAGCTTTAATATCTGCTTTAAAACAAGGTAGTATTTGTGCTAACGGTATAGCTGGTATTGGGTCAGGTTATGATGTTTTTGGAAAAACTATGGTCTTAGCAGTTTTCCCTGAATTATACGCTATTATCGCTTTTGCTGCAACATTCCTACTTAGTACAGGGCTTTAATATTATTTTAAGAAAATTAATATACGTATAACGGAAGATATAATTAGTGTCCGTCTATAAAGTCGGTGTTTGTATCTAACGTGATGTCCCAATGATTTTAGATTTGAGAAGGCTCAAGTTTAAAGTAGC
>CAYNBX010000261.1:0-2982 GCA_964395505.1 uncultured Bacteroidales bacterium
ATTATAATTCCTTTTTTATATTTTTTGAAATTCATTAAAAAATTTATAAATACTTATTATCAGATAAAAAATAATAATCATAAATGGAAAAAATTATTGTTATTAATATTAAATATATAACGATATTTTTTTTATCGCTCTTCTTACCCCTCAATGGAGTTTCGCAAGGCATATTGTCCTCTACAAAATACAATGATATAGAAAAAAAAGGAGATGATATTGTTATTGGAATTAAATCAATGACTATGAAAATTGATACTGCACTTTTAATCCCAAAGAATATTTTATATAAAATAAAGGGGAATGCAAATAATTATGAAAAATCAGAAGAATTTTATAAAGCAATAAAATCAAAAGCTTATGAAAGAAAGCTTACAAAGCAACTTTATAATTTAACATTTGTTGACAATGAAAATATAATAATATCTGACACATTAAGAAATGGGAAAAGCGAAACATCATTTTTAAAATATAAAGATAAGATAATTAGAAATATAAGGATAAAAAAATTAAATGTATTTGGCTCATCATTTTCTGATACAATACAAAAATCAGGTCCCTGGATAGAAAAAGTTGGCAATAACCTGCATATTAATACAAGAGATAAAACAATTGAGAATAATCTTTTAATTAAAAAAGGTGATAAAATAGATCCTTATTTACTTGCTGAAAATGAGAGAATAATCAGAAGTTTGCCTTTTATTAAAGATGCGCGTATCCTGGTAATCAGTGAGCCTGATATTGTTGATTCTGTTGATATTCTTGTGCTAACCAAAGACTTATGGTCAATAGCTGTTGATACTAAAATTCATAAAGCCGCAACTTCATATTTTAATGTTTATGATGCAAACTTTTTTGGCTTTGGAAATAAACTTCAAAATATAATTTCATTAAAAGCTAAAGACAGAAATATCATTAATTATCATCAAGGTTTATATGAAATAGAAAACATTAACGGGACATTTATAACAGGCAAGATAGAATATTATAATGATGATAATATAGAAAATTATGGTATTGATATTGAAAAGAAATTCATTACACCTGAAACTAAATATGCAGGAGGTCTTTTTATTACAAGACATAATAATTTAGAGAAATTAAATGAAAATAATTTATTATCATCAAAAGAAAGAGTAATATATGATGAGCAGAATTTGTGGATAGGTAAATCTTATCCTTTAACAAGTAAGAATGCATCTTCAATAAATCGTTCAAGAATAATATTATCAGCAAAAGTATCTAGAAAAAATTATCTTAGATGTCCTGATGATAATGAAGATTTAAAAAGAAAATATTATAATAATACTTCAATACTCAGCAGTATAGCATTAGTTAAAAGAAATTTTTATACATCTAATCTTATTTATAATTATGGTAGGACAGAAGATATTCCTTATGGGTATCTTTTACAGCTTACAACTGGTGAGGACTTTGGGCAATATTTCAAAAGAGTTTACACTGGCATAAAATTAGCAAAAGCCAATATTATAAATAAAAATGGGTATTATTACAGCAGTATAGATTTTGGAGGATTTATCAGAAATTATACTCTTGAAGATGGAGTATTCGATTTTAAAGTTAATTACTACAGCCCTTTAATCAAAAAAAAATATTATAAATTAAGAAATTTTGTAAAAATAAACTATATTACTGGCATTTACAGAACTACAGATGATTTAATTAATATTAATGATAGAAACGGCATAAGAGGACTAAAAAGTGATAGTTTAAAAGGTTTTCAAAGATTATCATTTAATTTTGAATCAGTTGCGTTTACACATTTATATTTTTATGGTTTTAGATTCTCGTTTTTTAATTTTGCTGATATAGGTTTAATTGGTTCAAATAGAACCTCAATATTTAATAATAAATTATATTCAGGTCTGGGATTCGGTTTAAGAATAAGAAACGAAAATCTTATTTTCAAAACATTTCAAATAAGGTTTGCTTATTATCCAATAGTGCCAGAAGGAATTAATAAAACAAGCATTATATTTTCAGGAGAAAACACAATAAAATTTGAAGATTTGAATGTTACATGCCCAGCAATAGTAAAGTTTTAAAAATCAATTAATAAAAATATGGGTTAATACAAATATAATTTTATCTATTCACATTACTTCTGTAATAAACTAAAAACATTATTATTGCTAAAACACATCCAATATTTTAATTTCCTTTCCTCTGAAAACAAAAGAGTCCCCTTTCTTTAAATCCTTCATAGCTTGACAGAAAGGAGCATTTGGAGATACAGCAAAATAAACATCATTATCAACTTGCATTTTCCCAATGCTTATAGAAATAAATACTTTCTGTTTATCAGTAATAACAACAGCTCCAAAGCTAACGATTTTATTTTTTTTAGATAAATCTAACTTGTTTAAAGATACCATTTGTTCTATAGCCTTTTCAAGTTGATTTGCAAACATATCTCTTTTATTTAGTAATTGAGTTCTATATGAATCATATAAATCTTTCGTCTGCCCATACTCATTGGCACTTTTCTGAGCTTCATTAACAGCATTTCTTGAATTTTCTATAATAGCAGACTGAAGCTCTTTGCATTTTGCAACTAATTTCTTTTTCAATATTATCTTGTCCATACTGATTTTTTTACCAAACATAAAAAATATTAACGTATAAATCAACTAATTATTTAAAACAATTAAATAAATTTGTGATTTTATTTTAAAATTATATTTTACTTATTATATATGATACAATATTAAAATTCAGAAGTCCAAATTTAAATTATTTTTAATACAATTTATATATTTTACTTAAAATGAAAAGTCAGTGAATTTTTCAGAAATATAAAAATATATATTATCTTATTAAGTCAAATATTTATTTTGAAAAAATATCAATAAAAAGAAAATTTAAGATAAAACATCCATAACGAGTAAATTTTGACAGGCTCTGTACATTTCACCCTGATACATATCTATACAGGATAAATTACAGGGTAAGCCCTGATAC
>CAYNBX010000262.1:0-2969 GCA_964395505.1 uncultured Bacteroidales bacterium
TATTGAGCTTGCCGAAATAAAGAAATCGGACATTATGGACAAACACTAATTATTAATCCACTTCCATAAATAAATCTGCTGCAACTTTATCAGCAAATAATTTACCTTTATCTGTTAAAAATAATTTACTTTTTTTATTGGAAAGTAATCCTTTAATAATATATACCTTTGATTGATTTATACAATTATTATAATATTTTTCACCAAAACACTTTTTAATATATTTTATATCACATCCCCATATAGTTCTTAATGAAGTTAAAATATATTCATCATATTTTTGATTTTTAGATAAAATCTCCTTTTCAAATGGAATTTCATTATTTTTAATTGATTGAATATATTTAATGATATTCGCAATGTTCCATTGTCTTGAGATTATATTAAAAGAATGAGCAGATGGTCCTAAGCCTAAATATTTTTCATTTAACCAGTAATTACTGTTATGTTTTGAATAAAAACACGGTTTGCTAAAATTTGAAATCTCATAATGGATATAATCATTTTTCTTCATAAGTTTTAGTAAAATCTTAAAATGCTCAATGCTTTGCTGTTCGTTAATACCTTTTAATTTGGCATTTCTGATAAGATGAGCCAATAAGGTTCTATGTTCAACAGTAAGGCTGTAAGCAGAGATATGAGGTATGTTCAATGAAAAAGCTGTTTGCAAATTGCTTTTCCATCTTTCTGCATTTAGAGTTGGGATTCCATAAATCAAGTCAATAGATAAATTTTGGAATCCTGCATCTTGAGTTAGTTTTATTGCCCTATATGCTTGTTTAGAATTATGAATCCTGTTTAGATATTGTAAATCCTCATCAAAGAAAGATTGTACACCGATGCTTAATCTATTAATGTAAGTGCTTTTAAAACCTTTTATCGTCTCTTTGTTTAAATCATCAGGATTTGATTCTAAAGTTATTTCAGCATCAGATTCAACATAATGATATTTACAAATTTTATCTATTATCATAATTATTTCATCTCTTGATAAAAGCGAGGGTGTTCCTCCCCCAAAATATATAGTCTTAATTTTATCCCCCTCAAGATAATCCTTCTGGAGTTCAATTTCTTTTAGTAAAGCTTTTAAAAAATCAGATTTATATTTTAAAGAGGTAACAGAGTAAAAATTACAATAATAGCATTTTTGCTTACAAAATGGTATGTGAATATATATGCCTGCCATTTTAAAAAGATAAATTTTTTTATTAAAACATATATCTGCAAACTAAATCTTATGCAAAGCCGAACTGGAGGCCATTGTTGGGAATGCTCGCTCAGACCTTCTCTTCGTAACAAGGGTTACGCCTGCGATGCTCTTCGGTGAGCTTCGGAACTACTGACGCACATTTCAACTTTTCGCTGCAAAGTAATTTGCGGATTTATTGTTAAACATGAATTAAATCATCACAATAAATTTTATTGCTGTATTTTATTTTTAGCTTCTTTTAAGGACGATTCTAAAAGTAGTGCCTTTACCAATCACTGAGGACTTTACAAATATTTTTCCTGAGTGATAATCATTGATAATGCGTTTAGTCAAAGACAAGCCCAAACCCCAACCTCTTTGTTTGCTTGTATATCCAGGGTTAAAAATAGTTTTAAAATCTCTTTTTGAGATTCCTTTTCCTGTATCGTTTATATCAATAATAACTTTCTCTCCTTCTTCTGTGATATTAATCCTGATAGTTCCCTTACCACTCATTGCATCAACAGCATTTTTACATAAATTTTCTATTACCCATTCAAATAGATTAAGATTTATAGGTACAATAATTTTTTTATCTTCAGGAATATTGATAATATATCTTACTTTTTTAGAAGTTCGGGTTTTAAGATATATAACAGAGTCATAAATTATTTTAACGATGTTCTCTTTTTTAAGTTTTGCAGTTGAACCGATTTTTGAAAAGCGTTTTGCAATAGTGTCAAGTCTTTGAACATCTTTTCCTATCTCAGTCACAGAATCTTGGTCTACACCACTTGTTTTTAATAGTTCTACCCATGCCATCAAAGAAGAGAGTGGCGTACCAAGTTGATGTGCAGTCTCTTTAGCCATACCAACCCAAACCTGATTTTGTTCTGATTTCCTTGCGGTACTAAATAACAGATAGGCTATAAAAAGAAAAAGACTAATTATGCTAAATTGAATAAAAGGATAATACCTTAGTTGTGTTAATAAATTGGAATCTTTGTAGAAAATATAACTCTTACCTTGTCCAGCCAGATCAATTTCAATAGGTTCATTAGCTGAAACCATTTTTGAAATTATCTTTTTTCTATATAATTTATTTTCTATCTTTTCAGGGTCAATGTTACCATAAGTAATAATATTTTTTTTACTACTATCTGTGATAATTACAGGTACAGAAGCTGAATTTAAAACAACTTCAGAGAAAAAAGACTGAACAAGATTTTTAAGAACTTCACGTAACTCTGTATAAATCTTAGATTCTTTGTAATAAAGATAAATGTTTTTATTAGCATAATAATTAATTTTTATAGGAGCATATATAGTAAACTCTTTTTTTAAATTCCCCTTTAAAACCTTAACGTTATCTTTATTAAAATCAACATTTACTGCATTTGTTATATTACCTTTATCATCTGTTAAAATTACAGGAATTGTTGTATTACCAGATATTATTTTTAAATATAAATTTAACGCGTCAGAGTTATTCTCTTTTGTGATTTTCTTATAAGCTTCTGCTAATAATTCTGCTCTTTTTCGTTCTTCTAATTTAATTTTTTCAAAGAAATTATTAGTATAATTAACCAGGTCTGCTTTGTTATGTATAGCATCTCCCCATATCTTTGCGTTTTTTCGTTCATTTTCCCTGATCTTGTTTACTAATATACTGGTGTGCCATAAAGAAGCGATTACAATGATAATAGCTGCTGAAAATAGTAACAATTTCCATCGCTTTTTTTTAGTGTATATGTTCATGCGTTTATATTTTTGTATATAA
>CAYNBX010000263.1:0-2962 GCA_964395505.1 uncultured Bacteroidales bacterium
ACCGGAAATTAGAAATTGGGAAAAAACTTACTTTTAGCAGCATAATTTCAAATATATAATTTCTAATTTCAAATATTACTAATAAAGCTCTCACAAGGTAAATGTTTAATAATGAGTTATATACAAAAAAATATAAACAAATGAATACAATTTATTTTTTTAAGCTGTCAGCATTAAACATAAGAGGCAATATATCTTCAATACTTTCAACAATTTGTATTTTACCTGTTTCTCCCATTAATATCACACGAATTTTATTATTATGTCGTTTTTCAAATTCAGCTAATACCTGACGACAAGCTCCGCATGGAGTTACAGGAGTGTTTATCTCAAAATTATTTGACTTTGCTGTTATTGCTATTGATTTAAAAGGTACGTCAGGGTATTTGGATGAAGCAGCAAAGGCAGCAACACGTTCAGCACACAGACCTGATGGATAAGCTACATTTTCTTGATTATTTCCAGTGAAAACAACACCATTAGTAAGTAAAACAGCAGCACCTACTCTGTATTTTGAATAAGGAGCATAAGCTAAATTAGCTGCTTCTTTTGCTTGTTCAAGTAATCCCCTGTCCTCTTTGTTTAATTCATCAATAGTATCATACTCATAAATAAATGTATTCAAAGTTATTTTTCTCATAAAATAATAACATTAATATTTAAGAGGATAAAATTATAATAATATTATGAAAAACAATAAAAATATAAATAATTAATTTTTTTACAATTAAAATAAATCAAATTATATAATCCTTAAAATATTTTTTTCAATAAAACTTTCTATTACCTTGCATTCTTTAATATGAGAGTATTTATCAATTGCTTCTTTTTCAACAGATGAATTTTTATTTGCATATAAAACGACGTTTCAATATTTTTATTTCTAAAAGTTAGTTTTACAATATAAAATTCCAGAGCACCCATACTTGTTGAGCTGCATAAGAACCCTATTTTGTTGTTTGCTTTTTTAGAATAATATTATTTTTTTCTCCCAAACATAAAAAAAGAGCCAAAGAAAGCATAAAAAGTAATCCCTGCTTGAGATTCAATAGTATCCTCTGTAAGCATTGAAAGCAGAATAATTATAAAAAATGTAAAGAAAAAGTAATCATGTATTTTTCTTGTTTTGAAAGGAGGATAAAATAATGTTATCATAAACCATATAAAACCCAGGATGCCGAAGCCAACAAGTATTGATAAATATTGATTGTGAGACCGCAGTCTATATTGCTTTTGCAAAAGAGAGTGCATTTTTTTATATTGTTCAGTAAAAGCAATATTCATATCGCCTGTACCTACACCTATTAACCAATTATCCTTAATAATTTCTATAGAGGTTTTCCAATATTCAAGACGCTGCAAAGCAGAACTTCTATTGGGATTCTTTGAAAATTTATAATTATTATATCCTATAATTGCCTGATAGATTCTTGTATTAAGATTAAATGTTTTTAAATAGTTTACATTGGCTATGCCGTCTTCAATATAATGAATTTGTTTATCAGTTAGCTTATTTACTCCATCTGCATCCTTATGGTATCCGAGTGAATTCAGAAATCTTATCAAAGTAAATTTAATATTTTGATTTTTTTTATCCTTACCATCAAAATCATATTTACTTCGTTTGTTCCATGCTTGTTTTAATTCTTTATATGAAATATAAAGCCCAACGTATTTTCCATTTTCGACTCCATAATTTATAGTATCGTTTACGTAAGGATTGCCTCTGGATGTGTATTTTTCGAGTTTTGAAAAATCAACAGGAGCAACATGTGTATATTCATTAATGCAGTTTTTTACATAAATGAATAATAATAAAGGAATA
Source organism: uncultured Bacteroidales bacterium (assembly GCA_964395505.1). GTDB lineage: Bacteria > Bacteroidota > Bacteroidia > Bacteroidales > AUK083 > AUK083. The sequence continues at coordinate 1,826 of CAYNBX010000263.1, forward strand.
CCTACAAAAATTCCTAAATATACTAATTTTAAATATTTATTTCTTTCTTTGAAAGCAAGGCTTACAAATAAGATTAAACTAGTTATTATTAAAATGACAATTCCAGTAACTGATTCAAGTATAATCAAGTAAAGTATCAGATAGGCAATTATTACACAAAAAATGATTTTTATTTTAAAATTGTATGTATTTTTTTCATAAATAAAATATACAAGAGTAAAAATTGCAATGCAAATATCTAAACTAAAACGAATATGAGAAATGAAAGGCGAAATTTCTCTGATATCAGTAATCTGATTTTGAAATAAAACATATATACTTGCTATTGTCCCTGCAAATACTGCTCCTACAAAAAGCAGCATCAATCTATGAAAATTTTTTCTGTCTATTCCTTTAGTTGTAGATATAATTAATGGAAGTATTAATAAGGGCAACTTAGTTCGTAAATCTTTGAAAGCATAGTTAAAATCTGAAGTGTAAATTAATCCTATTATATGAAGCAGGTAAAGAGAACTAAATATAAAAGCAGGTTTGTTAGATATAAATATTTTAAATTTTGATATTAAATTTTTGAAAATAAGAACAAAAAATATTGGTAAAAACAGTAAAATGATTTTTGGCTTAGGATTATTATTTAAAAAAATAATGAATTTTTCTTTGTTTATGCCATCCCACAACCAAATGCCAACTAATATAAATTGAGAAACGCTCATCAAATATCTTGATAATGGAAGTGATATAACTAATAAAGATAAAGCAAGGAAATATAAAAAGGAAATATTTAATTTATGAGCGTACATTTGATTAAAATGAAGTTATAAAGCAATGAAGTATTAAAAAGTTTTTTTAAATTCTTACTCCATTTGAAAACAAAATTATAAATAGCACTATTTTCTTTTGTTCATCTTTAAAATAAAAGATTTCTTTTTATCAGTTGATATCATTAAAAAATATAAACTGAGTTTTTTTCTAATTTAAATTGCAAATGATAATATCTTAAATAAACAAATTTAAAAAAGTTTAGGATTGAGTGATTAATTAGTGCTTATCTATAAAATCAGTGTTTAGTTCAGAATGTTTGTGTTCGAGGCTTGCGAAGTTTTGAAAATCAAGGAGTTTACTTTTGTAAATGACTGT
>CAYNBX010000264.1:0-2951 GCA_964395505.1 uncultured Bacteroidales bacterium
TTAAAACAGTCATTTACAAAAGTAAACTCCTTGATTTTAAAAACTTCGCAAGCCTCGAACTCGAATATTCTGAATTAAACACTGACTTTATGTACGGACGCTAATTAAGTAAATATAAATGATGATTAACAAGATAAAACAAAAGTCAATTATTTAAATTTAATATAAAATTAACATCTATTAAAACAGCAAAATAACTAATTTATTTAATAAACATAAAATAAAATTAATAAATTGAAAAAAATAAATACAGCTTTAATTTCCGTTTTTCATAAAGATGGACTTGAAAATATAGCAAAATTATTAAACGAATTAAATATAAATATATATTCAACAGGAGGGACTTTTGAATTTTTAAAAGATTTAGGTATTAACGCAGTATCAGTTGAATCAGTAACTTCATATCCCTCAATCTTAGAGGGTAGAGTTAAAACTTTACATCCTAAAATTTTTGGTGGCATACTCAGCAGGAGAGACAATGACTACGATATTAAGCAAATAAATAAGTATAAAATTCCTTTAATTGACCTTGTCATTGTGGACCTTTATCCTTTTGAAGAAACAATTAAAAAATCTAATGACGAAGATACTATTATTGAGAAAATTGATATCGGAGGTATTTCATTAATAAGAGCTGCTGCTAAAAATTATAAAGATGTTCTTGTTGTGCCTTCTTTAAATTATTATGATGATTTGATAAATATTTTAAAAGAAAAAAAAGGATATACTTCTATTTATGATAGAAGAAGATTTGCAACAAAAGCCTTTGATATTTCTTCTCAATATGACACAATGATATTTAATTATTTTAATAAAAATGAGGAAATTAAAACTTTTAAACAAAGTTTTTCTCATTCAAATAAATTAAGATACGGGGAAAATCCTCATCAGCAAGGAATTTATTACGGTAAAATGAATGAAGTTTTTGAACAGTTGCACGGTAAAACTATTTCATACAACAATATTGTTGATATAGATTCTGGTATTAATTTGATAAATGAATTTTCCGATACTACATTTACTATTCTTAAACATACAAATCCTTGTGGGCTTGCATGCCGCTCAAAGCTTGTTAATGCCTGGGAAGACGCATTGGCATGTGATCCTGTTTCCGCCTTCGGTGGCGTGTTAATCACCAACAGAACTATTGATGAAGAAACTGCTAAAAAAATCAATAAATTATTTTTTGAAATTATTCTTGCACCTGCTTATGAAAAAAATGCACTTGAAATACTTAAATCAAAGAAAAATAGGATAATTTTGCAAAAGAGATCTTATGATTTCCCTAAAAGACAATTCAAATCGATTTTAAATGGAGTTATTGTTCAAACAAAAGATATCAAAACAGAGAACAAGGCTGATATGAAAACAGTTACAAGGCTTCACCCTTCAGAAAATGAAATAAATGATATGGTTTTTGCTAATAAAATAGTAAAACATTCAAAATCAAATGCTATTGTACTTGCAAAGAATAAGCAATTACTGGCAAGTGGCATTGGACAAACATCCAGGATAGAAGCCTTGAAACAAGCTATTTCCAAAGCACAGGCTTTTGGTTTTGATCTTAAAGGAGCAGTAATGGCTTCTGATGCTTTTTTCCCTTTTGCAGATTCAGTAGAATTGGCACACAAGCATGGAATTACCGCAGTTATCCAACCCGGAGGTTCAATAAGAGATAAAGATTCTATTACTTATTGTGATGAGAACAATATGAGTATGGTCTTTACAGAAATTAGACATTTTAAACATTAAAAATAAATATAAAATAAAAGTTACAAGATAAAAAGCTATTTTTGTCGTTTTATTTAAAACGATATTTACAAAAATAAACAAAGATACAATTAGGTTAAATTATCAAATTTATTAATATGGGACTATTTTCTTTTTTAACAAAGGAAATCGCAATTGATCTGGGAACTGCAAACACGATTATAATATATAATGACAAAGTAGTTGTTGATGAGCCGTCAATTATTGCTATTGAAAGAAACACCGGGAAAATCATAGCAGTAGGTAAAAGAGCAATGTTGATGCATGGAAAAACTCACGAAAACATTAAAACTATTAAACCTTTAAGAGACGGAGTTATTGCTGATTTTCAATCAGCTGAATATATGATAAGGGAGATGATTGGAATGTTAAGTAACAAAAAGACACTATTCCCTCCTGCCTTAAAAATGGTTATTTGTATTCCTTCGGGCATTACCGAAGTTGAAGAACGTGCAGTAAAAGACTCAGCAGAACAAGCTGGAGCAAAAGAAATTAGACTTATTCACGAACCTATGGCTGCTGCAATTGGTATTGGAATAGATGTTTTAGAGCCCACAGGAAATATGATTATTGATATTGGCGGAGGAACCAGCGAAGTTGCTGTTATTGCTCTCGGCGGTATTGTCAACAACAAATCAATACGTATAGCTGGTAATGATTTTGATTATGATATTTTGGAATATATGCGTAAACAACATAATATTAATATCGGAGAACGAACTGCTGAACGAATAAAAATAGAAGTAGGTGCAGCTATGACTGAAATTGATAATCCCCCTGATGATTATGCTGTTCATGGTAGAGATATGTTAACAGGAATCCCTAAAGAAATTATCGTTAATTATTCAGAGATAGCACATGCTTTAGATAAGTCCATTTCAAAAATTGAGGTTTCTATTTTAAATGCTTTAGAAGAGACTCCTCCAGAATTATCTGCTGATATTTTCAGAACAGGTATTTACTTAACAGGTGGAGGTTCAATGTTGAGAGGCCTTGATAAAAGAATTTCAATGAAAACAAAACTTGCTGTTCATATTGCAGATGACCCCTTAAGAGCTGTTGCAAGAGGAACAGGCATTGCTCTTAAAAACTTTAACAAATTTCCTTTCCTGATTAAATAAATGTTGTAATTATTGTTTATATATCAATTTAATATCTAAATAGTGTTTGTCCATAATGTC
>CAYNBX010000265.1:0-2946 GCA_964395505.1 uncultured Bacteroidales bacterium
ACACTAATTATTTTAGACAATATTTTATGACATAATAAAAGGTTGTGATTTAAAGTTTATTAATTTTATTTTTTTCTCAAAATAATTAATGCCTTTTTGGTTAGAAATATTTCTTATAAGATTTTCAAACATCACATTGAAAAGCGTTTCAAAAGTGAATTCTTCAGGAGGGAATAAATTAGGATTATGAATATCAATAAGCCAGCTTATGTATATGCGAGCTATTAACTCTATACTTAAATCCCTGCGATATATTCCTTGTGTAATACCTTTCTCAATATTTATTTTAATTTTCTCAAAGATGAAATTTATTCTTTTCTCAAGGTGGTTCTGATAAATTTCAGGATAGTATTTTTTTAGTTTTAATGTTATTGATGGGTTTATATTTTTAAAATTTTTATCTATTTCTTCACTTACAATTAAAAGTATATCAATAGCATTTGTACCATCAAATTGATGAGCATCAAATATTTTTTTGAAATTTTCTCTTTCAAACCATAGTAATTTATCAACAAAATCAGCTTTATTGCTTATATATTTACAAAAAGTTTTTTTTGAAATGTTCAATTCTTTATAAATCTCATCAGAAGTAATATTTTTAATACCATTTATCAATATTAAATCTCTTGCTCTCTCTAAAATATCTGTAAGAGTTTTGTCAATATTATAAGACATTATTATTTAGTTGGATGTTTAAAAGATGAATTGTCGCAAAATTATAAACAAAAGCTAAATAAACAAATAAACCTTAAAATATTTTGATATAAAGTTTAAAGTTATTAAATTGTTAAATGACATATTACCAATGACCATATAACAAATAATTCCCGCAATTAATATGATATACTTAATGACAAATTATCTAATGACAAATAAAAAGTTATATCTATTTTTGAAATATCATTTTTCTTTTAACAGCTTGATTATTGCTTACCAATGAAAAATAATAAATACCTGATGAAAGACTGTGTTTATTAGCATTGAAATGTTCAAGATATTTTCCTGAGTTCATCAACTTGTTGTTTATTATAGTAGCAATAAGTCTTCCGTAAAGATCAAAAATCTTTAAACTGATTCTGGAAGGTTTATGGAGTTTAAAAGAGAAATATGTGCTTTCTTTAAATGGATTAGGGTAATTTTGTTCAAGGCTAAAAGGTATTTGCTGCAAATTTCTTACTTCAACCAAATTAGTATCAACTATGGCGGTATAAACGCTTAAACTACAATCATTTAATCTTGTCCATATAGGTCGAATAACATTATTATAAGCAGTAATGTTATTGTAGTCGCCAAAAAATACATTTGAATATGGCATAAAAGGTGATTCACTTACTTTAACATTAGTAAATGTTTCACCTCCATCTTTAGAAACAGCCATATATACATCTGTATTGTTATCATCATAATTACGCCTATCGTAAAATATGAAATATAAATAACCATTTGTTTGGTCAATAGTCATCCAGGTAAAAAATTGTTGTTTGCCAGGTGCATCGTCATTAACCCGCCTGGGCTCAGTCCATGTTTGACCTTTATCAGTAGATTTAACAAGCCATACATCAGTATCTGTTATTCCGTTTCTTTGATCTGACCAGTTTATATAAATATTTCCGCGGTATGGACCATTGCTTATGTCACAGGCTGTTATTGGAAGTCCATTACATCTATAAATGCCAGGAATATTAAAATCCCAGCCGCCAGGTATATTACTAACAAAAACATCATCATCTAACCAGGTATCTCCTTGGTCTGTTGATTTATCAAACATAATTCCCAGAGGACCAGCCCATGATACATAAATTTCACCCTGTGGACCTACTGTTGGCACAGCACCTTCAACAGTATTATCGCTGTCAAAACAATCACCTGCCTGTTTATTTATTCTTATAGGATTTGACCAGGTTTCCCCCTGGTCTGTTGATTTAGAAAAAAGTATATTACTGCTGTCATTGGAATTGGAACTTCCATATTTATCAAACTGAGTCCAACAAACATAAATATTATTATTAGTCCTGTCAACGACAGCCCATTCTTTATCCTGTGCTTTTGTTCCATTTAGTCCCATATAAGTTCCATCTGACCATGTTTGACCATTGTCAGTTGATTTTTGACATACTATTCTGTCAATCCAGTTTCCAAGAGCAGGATTTGAAAGATGAAAGAAATAATAATTCTCTGATGTGTCAATTACAACGCAAGGATCTCCCCAGACACCGCAGGAATCTGAATGAAGAATACCTTTATTCCAGCTTAAACCCCCATCTTCGGAATAATAATAATTGTTGATGTTTGCACCGGCAATTAAATAATTTGTATTTTTGGGATTAATAAAAATGGTAGGCTCTTCAGGTAAATTTGAATCACTTATCATTATGTTTGTATTCTGTGAATTAACAATAAAAGGATATGACACTAAGATTATTAATAAAAATAAATATTGATTTTTCATTTTCTTGAAATTTTTTATAAAAATAATAAATATTTCTGAAACAAATAAAGGGAAGAAAAATAACACTTGCAACTTACAATTCTAAGTTATTCTTAGTTGTTTTTTCCCGGTTATAGGCAGCATTCTTTCTTAAATAGTTTTTTCAAGTTTCCATATATAAACTACAAGTAGTGTTTTTTTTATTTTCAACGAGTTAAATGCAGCTCACAGAAACTAAATAAATTTTTATTCCAACTTGTGCAAATTAATAAACATTAAAAAAATACATAAAGTCAAAGCTTTTAATACACAACTCTTGCTTATTGATAGATATTTTATTAGGTTTACCCGATGTTCATTTTGTATTAATAGTATTTCGTATAATAATAAAGTTAATCAAATTAGTTAAATTTTTAATAATTTTAGTCCCGAGTGCTCGAGATTAGATTTAATTCGGACAGCTTATGATACGCTCAGCTGCAGGGTAAACTACAGGGTAAACAAGAGAATGATTATAT
>CAYNBX010000266.1:0-2931 GCA_964395505.1 uncultured Bacteroidales bacterium
AGGAACGACCATACAGGAGCGGTTAAAGTAAAAAGTGGGGAAAAAAGGTTTTACTGCTTTTCTGATTGAAATCCTTTAGATTTTTAAAATCCGGAGGATTTTGCATTTTAAGTAAATCCGATTGTTAATCGAATCTTACTCAATGAATAATTTTTTACACTGTATTAGGTTATTGAAAGCCATTATTAATTATTCGTTTTACAAATTTACTCAATAGCCCACACTTTTACGTCTATGATTTAAATAATAAAAAATATTTGTATAAGGCCCTTTACTCTCTTATAAAGATTACTCACGGGATAAATGGCTGATGTATTGATTGATGAATAAATCTAAAAAAAGAAGGGAAAATTTAATAATGATATATTATTTGATAACTTCAGACTTCCTGACTTAGCGGGACTTTAGACTGATACCGTTTTTTTTATTCATAGTGCTACTTCTATTCGTTATAATCTATTTTTAATTGACATCAATTAATATGTTATGTGATACGTTCATTATTATTTGCTGACACTTGTGTGCACGTTGTTATATATTTTGAAAATCCAAATGTTTTACTTTATATTTATAATTAATAGATTACAATACATATAGTTATGTGAGATTAAATTGTGCTGTGTCAGGAGGTCTGAACTTGTTAAAATGTCTAGCAAATGAAATGTGAAAAAGGAAGCATTTCTAATAGGAAAAATTAAGATTGGGAAGTTGATTTTAAATAATTTTATTATTTCAGATTAAACTATTTTATTTTTAAATTATCTAAAACTAAAACAAAATTGAATTATTAATAAATAAAATTAAAAGTTATGAAAGTAAAAGCAATCAAGACATTAACATTTATTTTAGTTGCACTTGCATTAAGTGTAAATACAGGTGTTTTTGGTCAAAAAAGACAAGTAAAGACTCAAATGAAAGTCTTAAAAGAGAGCACATTTAAGCATGAAATTCCAAATTTAACTGATGAACAAAAAGCAAAAATTAAAGAATTAAAAATTGCTAATATGAAAGTAATGCTTCCTTTAAAAAACAAAATAGGGGAGAAGAGAGCTCATCTTAGAACTTTAATAACTGCTGAGAATATTGATATGAAAGCAATAAACAAGACAATAGATGAGATTGGAAGTATTAGAACAGAAATGATTAAGAAAAAGATAGCAAACAGGATGGAAATTCGTAAATTGTTAACAGAAGAACAAAGATTGTTTTTTGATACAAAAGTAATGAGATTTGAAAATAAAAGAATGCATAAAGATAGAGGGAGGAAAAGAATGGATAGAGAGAGGTTTTTCCCTGAACACCCAGGACAAGATAGAGATTAGTGATAAAAAAAGTTTGATATTTTATTGAAATAATATAAATAAAAAGAGGTATCTTTGGATACCTCTTTTTTATTTAAAGACTTACATCATTAAATTATGAATTGTACAATGTTTTTATGTATTCTTTATGAAAATATTTTTATGAACAGAGGAGAATAGATAAAACAGGATTGATAAATATTGTGAAGGGTATTGGTAAAGATGTATCAGTTTTAAGATGGGGGAAAGAGGTAAATATCATCCTGACGATAGTCTTGATAATAAATTAAAGAATTAGAATCCGTTTTAAGATATAGAATTTTAAAAAATTTATATAATTGCCTGTTTATAAGCTTAAAAAAGAAATTGTTTTTCCTAACCCAAATAATGCTCATCCTTGTGGATTATTAGCAGTAGGTGGAGATTTGTCTTTTGAAAGATTATTATTGGCTTATACCAATGGAATATTTCCCTGGTTTACAGAAGGAGAACCAATCTTGTGGTGGTCGCCTGATCCTCGTTTGGTATTATTTCCTGAAAAACTTAAAGTATCTAAAAGTTTGAAACAAACGATTAGGAGTAAGAAATTTAATGTTAAATTTGATACAAATTTTGAAGAAGTAATTAATTGTTGTGCTGAGGTACCACGAAAAAATGAAGACGGAACATGGATTACAAAAGAAATGATAGAAGCATATAATATATTATACAAACAGGGATTTGCTCATTCAGTTGAGACTTATTATAAAGATAAATTAGTTGGCGGACTATATGGTGTTTCTCTTGGAAGAGCTTTTTTTGGTGAGTCAATGTTTCATTTTATGACTGATGCTTCTAAAGTTGCTTTATTTTATTTAGTTGAAAAACTTAAGTTGTGGAAATTTGATTTTATTGATGCGCAAATAAAAACCGGACATTTACTTAGTCTTGGAGCTGAAGAGATTAACAGAAAAAAATATCTTAAATTATTAAATGTTTCTTTAATATCAAAGACCATTAGAGGGCCTTGGAGTGATTTATGATTCTATAAATAATAATTTAAGGAAAATTAATTTTTCTTAAAAAGGAGATATTGTTTTAAATTAAAATCTATTCTTGTTTTTATTATTTTAGAAAATAAATTATAAAAATTATGAATAAAAAATATTTACTATTAGTTTTAATTTTATTTGCTTTTGTTTATTCTGTTAAGGCACAAGTTAATACTACTTATTTATGGCATTTGCAGCAGCCAAATTATTGGCCGGAAGTAAGCCAATGGGATCCTTATCATTATCAAACAGCATGGGAGTCTCATTACCAAAAAATGAATGGCGGGAATTATTATTCTGACGGCAAACAGCATCCATTGAGTAATTTACAGGAAATTTTCAGTAAAGATGACAGGCTAGCTGATTATCAGTGGAGGACAAAAGATGCGGTTCAGTCACTATTAGGACATGCAGATGCGGGTGCACAAGTTAGTTATTCTGGCTGTTTGATTGAAAACGTAAACAGTCTGGCTCAAGCAGGACAATGGGGATATTATACAGGTTGGCAAAACAGTTTTATAACAGCACGTGGATGGCAGACATCAGGTGGGAACCCGCGTATGGATATTGTGGGTTTTACTATGCACCACGCCTTATGC
>CAYNBX010000267.1:0-2857 GCA_964395505.1 uncultured Bacteroidales bacterium
ATTCGAACCCTAGACCCGCTGATTAAGAGTCAGCTGCTCTGCCAACTGAGCTACGGAGAGAATAAATTTTTCACTGCAAAAGTAATAAAAGTTTAAAATAAACTTTGCTTTATTTTCTCAAATTAAATAGTAATTAAAGTAATTTAACTTTATTTTTGTAAAAAATATATTTTAAAAAAATGGCAGATAAAAGGGGAAAAAAGAATTCAGCTCTTAAAGTTAACAAAAGCATTAAACAACCTTCTTCAATTAATGATAATGCCATTAAAAAGCTAAAAAAGAGAACAAAATTAATATTAAATGCAGAAGATTATGTAAAAGGGATTTTATCTGGCAATAGAACTATATTAAGCAAAGCCATAACATTAGTAGAAAGTTCATTGCCTGAAGATCAGAAGAGAGCTCAGGAGATTATAGAAAAGTGTTTGCCTCATTCAGGAAAATCAATTAGAATTGGCATTACAGGCATACCTGGAGTTGGCAAAAGTACATTTATTGAAGCTTTAGGAAAACATTTAACTGGTTCAGGGCGCAAATTAGCTGTTCTTGCAATTGACCCGAGCAGCATCAGGACAAAAGGCAGCATACTTGGTGATAAAACAAGGATGCAGGAACTATCAATTGACCCTGATGCGTTTATTCGCCCTTCTCCTTCAGCAGGCTCTTTAGGCGGTGTGGCACGCAAAACTAAAGAAATAATCATACTTTGTGAGGCTGCTGGCTTCAATACAGTTTTTGTTGAAACAGTTGGCGTAGGCCAATCAGAAGTTGCTGTACATTCAATGGTTGACTTCTTTTTGTTATTGATGCTTCCAGGTGCAGGTGATGAATTACAAGGCATTAAAAGAGGAATAATGGAAATGGCTGACGCAATAATTATTAATAAAGCTGATGGTGATAATTTAAATAAAGCTAAAATTGCTAAAGCAGAATACAAAAAAGCTTTGCATCTATACCCTCCTACTGAATCTGGATGGATCCCTATTGTGGATACTTGCTCTTCTATAACAAAAAATGGAATATACAGAGTTTGGGAAATTATTATGAAATATATTGTTTTTACAAAAAATAATGGCTTTTTTGAAAAAAAACGCAGAGAGCAAAAAAAACACATTATGCTCGAAACTATCAATGAGAAACTTAAAAGTGATTTCTATTCAAATGAAGGTATTTCAAATTTATTACCTGCTATTGAAAAAGATTTGCTTGAAGATAAAATAAGCTCTTACATAGCTGCTCAAAAACTTTTAGATACTTATTTTGAAATTATTAAAAAATAATAAATTTTTATTTTACTATGTCACTCATTTAGTTATTTTAATTTTAAATAAATTATGAACCCGCTTAAATAAGAAAATTATATGATAAGAATAAATTTTGCAGGTAAATTGTTTCTTTTTTTGATTGAAAAAAACATTTATTTTTTTATTCTAAAAAATATTTTTATAAAAAAACAAAAAATAAAGTATTAAAATATTATTCTATCATTTCAATTTTATTACTACTTTTACAATGTATTTATAAATTAAAAAAATATTGATATGAAATTTATTGTATCCAGTTCGTTATTATTAAAGAATCTACAATCAATTAGTGGTGTTTTAAATGTAAATAACACATTACCAATTCTTGATGATTTTTTATTTGAGATAAAAGAAGAAACACTAAAGATAACTGTAAGTGATTTAGAAACAACAATGAATGTTACAGTCCCTTTAACAAAATCAGAAGAGGGTATAGGGAACATTGCTATTCCTGCAAGGATTCTTTTAGAAACCCTGAAAACTTTTTCAGATATTCCAATTACATTTACAGTTGATGAAGAAACATTGGGTGTTGAGATATTTACAGGTCAAGGCAAGTATAAGCTTGTTGGTCATAAAGCTGAAGAATATCCCAGGACTCCAGTATTAGAAGATACAACTTCTTTTGATATTAATTCATCTATTTTAGCCAAAGCAATTAGCAAAACTATATTTGCCACAAGTGAGGATAAATTACATGAAGTTATGTTAGGAGTATTTTGTGAATTATCTCCTGAGGATATTACTTTAGTTGCCACTGACGCTCATAAGTTGGTTCGTTATAAAAGAAAAGATATTAATGCGGAAGAAACAGCATCATTTATTTTTCCTAAAAAGCCTTTGAATCAACTTAAAAATATTTTATCTTCAGAAGATATTCCTGTTAAGATTGAATACAATAAAACAAATGCTTTATTCTCTTTTGAGAATATAAATTTGATTTGTAGATTAATAGATGGCAAATATCCTAACTATGAAGCAGCAATTCCAGTAAATAATCCCAATAAACTGATTGTTGAGAGAGTTCCTTTCTTAAATTCCATAAAACGTGTTGCAATTTTTTCAAACCAATCAACACGTCAGATACGTTTAAAAATCATTGGACAGGAATTGATACTCTCTGCTGAGGATATGGATTATTCTAACCAGGCAAGAGAAACTTTAAAATGCAATTATCAAGGCGAAGATATAGAAATAGGTTTTAATTCAAGATTTCTGCAGGAGATGATAGGCAATATAGATAATGATGAGGTTTCGATTGAAATGTCAGCCCCTAACCGTGCCGGTATTATAAAACCTGTTGATAATGAAAATAAAGACGAAGATATTTTAATGCTTGTAATGCCTATTATTCTGAGTTAATGACTTTATAATTAAAATATAAAAATAAAATATCAGAACTATATTATTTCGTTTGTATAAATAAAGCCGAAAAATTAATAAATTTTTCGGCTTTATTTTTTAGATACTACTACGAATTTGATGGAAAAATTAGAATTGAAAGAGTGTAAAACTTATTTTCACCTCAACCCCTAACCTCTTCTCATAGAAGG
>CAYNBX010000268.1:0-2818 GCA_964395505.1 uncultured Bacteroidales bacterium
AATAATTTTTATTAAAAAACTTAAGATATAAATCTGTGTTTTTATCTTTATAAAAAGTCTTATAATTATCAATTGAAATTATAAAATCCTTATAATCCTTACTTTTTATATTTGAAAAAATATACTTGCTGTTTTTTATACCATTAAAATAATCCATTGCTTTTTCTTTTCCTTTAAAACTAGTTACAGTGATCATCTGTCTGATATTATCCATCAAGATACTGCTAATTGACAGATTATCAAGTGAGTTATATTTAATATTATAATCAGAAATTTTTACTTTAGTAGCATTTACATTTACATTTTTTTCTTTTACTACTAAAACATAAAAATGAATAGTATCAGGATTGTAATGATATAGTGAATATTTTTGTATCTTTTCTTTTTCTTTCTCTTTAGTTTTTTGTTCTTTAGCAACATCAACTTCCTTACCATAAATATGGTTCAGAACATTTTGAGCCAGTGGTTTTACCTCACTATTAGGATATTTGATAATTATTTTTTTAAGAGCTAATGCGAGTGAATCAACATTTTCAAGCTTACCTATTGATAAAGCTTTTAAATACTCAAACTTAGGAATTAATTCTTTATCTTTATAATTATTAATAGCATTATTACTAAAAATCACAACCATATTATATTGCTCTCTATTAAAAGCCTGATAAGTTTCTTTATATAATGAAGCAATTTTGTTCTTTTTTGCCTGCAATTCCAAATTATAATTAGGATTTATAATAATTTTGGCATAATCACTTTCAGGATATTTTGTTAAAATCATGTTTTTGTAAAAATCAACTTTAGATTGGTTATTCACTAAAGCATAAAGTTTGTATAATTGATAATATACTTTTAATGAATAAACAGTATCCTCAGGGAACTTTTCTAAAATAGATTCAAAAGATTCAATGGATTTTATCGTATCTTTCAAACCATCATAATAAATAAATCCCAAATTATATAAAGCTTTACTGATTTTATCATTTGATTCTTTTAACTGTTTCTTGTTTAATGGAATATCTTTAAGGTATTTATCTCTGCCGTTATTATTAGAAGTTGAATATTTCATACTGTCAGAAGCCATCATATCACTTTGGCTTTTATTATTTCCCTCAAAATTGTATGCTATCATTTTTTTATTACTCAACCTCCAATTGTCTTCCAATTTTCTTCTTCCCCATTTTTTTACAAACTCAGAATAGCCAAAACTTACAGCTGCTGGATTATAAAAATACCAGCTTGAGCCTGAAACATTATTATTTGGTTGCGTTTCGTCATTTTGTCCAAAAGAAGGCATATTCTCTTGAGCATTTTCTTGCTCATCCTGCTTTTTTTGTTCCTCTTTTTTAACTTCTGCAATAATTTGATCTATACGTTTATTTCTCTCATCTTCAGTCATATTTGCTAATCTTTGTAAACTATCTTCTACTTCTATTGTTTTTAAATTAATGACAAGATTTGTCAAAGTGGATGTTTTTTCTTTTAAAACACTATAATCCGGGTAATCCTTAGGCAAAAACTGCATAGTGCTATCATAATATGCCTGTGCTAACTCATATTTTGATATACCAAAATAAATATCAGCTAATTTTAAAGAAGATATTGCTTTTTGATACTTATTTCTAGTACTCGTACTAACTGAAAGTTTCAAATATTTGATAGCATTTGTATCATTTTTTTCCTTTAAGGAAAATTCTGCTAAGGCATAATATATCTGATCAAGAAAATCAGTGTTCTTTTCATCTTTCAGCATTTTTTCAAGGGTTTTAACAATTGCTTTTCTATCACCAGTTTTTACATTATAAGATTTAGCGAGATTAATTTTTGCATAGAAAGCAATTTCATAAGGAGGATTCATTTTTATAACCTGAGTATAATATTCTGTTGCATCATCTAAATAATTTTCTTTTTGATATATCTGTGCAAGAATAAATTTTAAACGTATTCTTAAGTCTTTATTATTATTTACCTGGATAGCTTTTAATAAATATTCTGCTGCATTTTTATAATCTTTTTGAAGTATATAACAATTTGCATAAATTGATGAAAGATCTTTTTCTAACTTCCTATCTGCTTGGTTATTGTCAATTTTATTCTGAACCATACTTAACAAAGACTCTGCTTTTTGAAATTCTCCTTTTTGATTATAAGTTTTAGCTAACCAAAGCATTGCCTTATACTTAATGGGATTATCCTTATACTGCTTAATCACAAAATCAAAAGTTTTTCTTGCCAATCCATATTCCTGCTTATAAAAATAACATTTACCAATAAGCATATAACTATCGTCAATCCAATTACAATATTCTTTACCACCAAAAAGCATAGAATGATTTTGAATAACCTTTGATGCCTTCTCTATTCCTCTATCCATATTTGGTATAATACTTTTAACATCTTTTTTTGTCCCATAATTATAAACATGTAAAATATCATTATAATTATCTTTTAAGGATTTTGATAACTCAGAAACACCTTCCTTAAAACTTTCGTTACCATTCCAATATGCATTGTAATGCGATGTTATATTATGATATAATCTTCTGGAAAAGGTATTTTTTTTTGTTGAGCAAGAAAATAATAAGATTAAAACAATAGAAATTATTGTAATATCTAAAGTCTTGTATAATATTTTATATAAATATTTCAAAATTTTGTATAAATAATGTTAAATGTAATAAATTTGAAATTAATATAACTATTAGGTTATTTATTAACTATTTTTTTACAAAAATATTTTATTTTTTTAAATAGTATCTAAATTGACTTAAGATTTAACTATTTAGTGTTTGTCCATAAAGTCAGTGTTTGATTCAGAATG
>CAYNBX010000269.1:0-2799 GCA_964395505.1 uncultured Bacteroidales bacterium
TTTCAATAGTGCAGGTTAACAAAATCATAAAAAAATATAATGAAATATTAAATTTGAATTAATAAAAACAGCTTTATAAGAGCTTAATGTTTGTGTAAAACTAAGTACAATTATTTTTGTTTACCTATTTAGTGTTTGTCCATAATGTCCGATTTCTGCGTTACGCTCGTCTTTAAAACAGTCATTTACAAAAGTAAATTCCTTGATTTTAAAGACTTCGCAAGCCTCGAACTCGAACATTCTGATTCAAACACTGACTTTATGTACGTACACTATTTAATTTTATAAATATAGGAAAAATGAATTTATTCATTTTTCCTATATTATCCGGTAAGTTTTCAGTTTGATAATAATACAGGATTAAACAGATAAATTATTTTGTTGAGGACAAGAATCTTTCAGCTTCAATAGCAGCCATACAACCAGAGCCTGCAGCAACTATAGCCTGACGGAAGACATGGTCTTGAACGTCGCCTGCTGCAAAAACACCTTCAACACTAGTCTTTGTTAAACCAGGTACTGTTTTGATATATCCTGTTTCGTCCATATCAATCTGTCCTTTGAAAATTTCAGAATTTGGAAAATGACCTATTGCAACAAAAAATCCTGTTATATCAATTTTCTTTTCTTTACCTGTTTTAACATTTTTCAACAAAACGCCGTTTACTCCTTTAAAGTCGCCTAAAATTTCTTTTGGTATATGATTCCATATAATTTCAATATTTGGTGAATTAAATATTTTTGCTTGCATAGCTTTAGAAGCTCTAAGTTCATCTCTTCTATGAATTAGATATACCTTTCTGCATAATTTTGACAGATAAGTAGCATCTTCAGCAGCAGTATCGCCGCCGCCAACAACAGCTACGTCCTGTCCTTTATAGAAAAAGCCGTCACAGGTGGCACAACCGGAAACACCTTTACCAAGATATTTTTTTTCAGATTCTAAATTTAACCATTTGGCAGAAGACCCTGTTGCTATGATAACCGTTTCAGCCTTAATCAATTTACCATCATCTGCTTCAATCTTAAAAGGTCTTTCAGAAAAATCAACCTTAGTAACAATACCCCATCTAACTTTTGTATCAAAACGTTCTGCCTGCTTTTTAAGATCTTCCATCATTTCAGGTCCTTTAACCCCAGCAGGATATCCAGGAAAATTATCTATTTCATTTGTTATTGTTAATTGACCTCCTGGTTGTAAACCTTGATAAACAATGGGTTTTAAATCAGCTCTTGCTGCATAAATTGCTGCTGTATAACCAGCAGGGCCAGAACCAATAATCAGACATCTAGTAGTGTTTTCTGTATTTTTATTCATCTTTATTAATTTTTTTTAATGATTTATAATTGTAAAGTCCCTCATCTAAAATTATGCCATAATAATATTTTGCAGAATACCTTAAATTCGCAAATTACTTAGCAACGAAAAGTTGGAACGTGCATCAGTGTTGGCGGAGCCCAGCGAAGAGCATCGCAGGCATAACACTTGTTACGATGAGAAAGCCTGAGCGAGAATTCCCAACAATGATGTGCAGTTCGGCTTTGAATAAGATTTAGTTTTCGTATATAAGAGTATATCTGAAAACTAAATCTTTTAATAAATGATACTTTCACGAATTTAATGGAAGAATTAGAATTTAAAGAGTGTAAAACTTATTTTCACCTCATCCACTAACCCTTTCTCCTAAAAGGAGAAGGGGGATTCCCTCTCCTACAGGGAGGGTTAGGCATAGGTCATACTTGCTTTTTATACCTGACTCAATATTTATTTACACAGTTTTTAGAATGCTTACAATCAATCATCCAGTCAATCATTCCAAAAAAAACCTCAGCCATTTAAATAACAGTAGAAACAAATAAATTACTAACAGTATGTAAATATTTCATAATTTATACTTTTTATTTGGCAAAAATAAATATTAATTTTGCATAAAAATAAAGAATGGTATTACATTATAATTTTAGAAAATATACTTATTAAAAATACGTTGAAATTTATTAAGCAAAGAGAATAATTCTGGTTAAAGTATTAAAAAAGTTATTTGAAATAAAAAAGAATTTTATAATACCTTAAGTCTGCAAGTTACTTCGCAGCGAAGAGTTAAAATGTGCATCAGTGTTGTCGCAGCCAAGAGAAGAGCATCGCAGGCATAGCGCTTGTTACGATGAGAAAGTTTGAGCAAGCATTCCCAACAATGACGTGCAGTTGCCTTGCATAAGATTTAGTTTGCTGATATAAGCTAATAATAGGTCTTTTTAAGAATGGGGAACAATCAGAAAAATTAATCAAATACTTATGTAAATTTGATTATGTATTATTAATCTCCGACTTAAGTTGAAGGTTAATAAGAATTATAAAATTATTTTAACTGTTTAACAGTTTTTAATTTTTTTATTATTTAACAGCTTGTAAATTTCAAGCTTTATTAAGTGTACTCGATAAATCAATATATTATAATTTACATTCGGGGTGTGGCGCAGTTGGCTAGCGTGCTTGCATGGGGTGCAAGAGGTCGTGAGTTCGAGTCTCACCACTCCGACAAAATTTTACGATAGTTTAATGTAAGAAGACCTTTCTTAAAATACATAAAACATCCGCAGAGGTGTCAGTGCAGGCTGTGACAAAAGGGAATTAAGTCCAGAGTACTCGGGAATAATTTCCGTTTTCCAAATATCAATATACAAATTCCTTAAAACGACTTACCTACAAAAACATAAACACACGATAATTTAATCAGTGTTTATCCATAATGTCCATTTTCTGCGTTACGCCCCGGTACGCCACAGTACGGTCGTTCC
>CAYNBX010000270.1:0-2782 GCA_964395505.1 uncultured Bacteroidales bacterium
AGTGTGAGTGGAAAGAATGAGATGAAAAAAGCACTAATGATAATGTAAACCTTAGCTGAAAATTTAATTTTTTTAAACATTTTGTCCTCCTTTTTAAAATAATTGATATTTACAAATATAAATATATAATTCCAAATTATCAGCAATAAAGTTATTAATAATTATTGATTATTTAAGAAAAAAAATATATGAACCTGAGCTCTATATAACTTTTATGAATACCTTAATCTATTAATATTGTTTTTAAAATACTACTCAAGAATTACATTATTCCATTCTGCAAATAATTAATAGAGAAAGTTTATGAATTTTCTCTATATCTTTGAAATGATTATTATTCAAGTTATTTTTGCAGCCTTTTAGAACCAAGATTTTATGTATTATTTTTAATCTATTTGATTTTTATTAGATATGATAAAAGCTATAATTTTTGACTGGGGAGATACTGTTATGCGAGATTACCCTGAATTAGACGGTCCTATGTATTCATGGGATAATGTGGAATGGATACCTGGAACGGAAAAATCATTAAAGCTGCTATCAAGAAAATTTATCTGTTGTATTGCTACAAATGCTGGTTGTTCAAATACCGGGGCTATGATTAAAGCTTTAAAAAGGATAAATGCTGACAAATATTTCAAATACTTTTTTTCTTCTAAAGACCTTGGTTATGAAAAACCTGATAAAAGATTTTTTTTAAATATTACTAAAAATATCAATGTTAAACCTAAGGAATGTTTTATGATAGGTAATGATTATGAAAAAGATATTGTTGGAGCAAAAGCAGTAGGAATGAAAACAATATTTTTTAATGAAAAATCAATAAAAGGTAATTTTCCTGTTGCTGATTTTATAATTTATTCAATGGATGAACTCTCAAATATTATTTTGAATTATGAATTTTAAATCATTAATCTTAAAAATTTTTTTTTTATTTATAATAATTTCTAACAGTATAATTGCTTTAGGTCAAAAGAAATTCCCTACAAATTATTTTCGTTCTCCTGTAAATTTTCATATATTTTTATCAGGAACTTTTGGAGAAATAAGAAAAAATCATTTACATTCAGGTATTGATATTAAAACACAGGGACGTACTGGTAAGAAAATTTATGCTGCTGCTGATGGCTATATCTCAAGGATTAAAATTTCTTCTAGGGGCTTTGGGAAAGCCCTTTATATCACTCATCCGAATGCTTTTGTTTCTGTTTATGCGCACCTTGAAAAATTCAATAAAAAAATTAATGATTACATAATAAAAGAACAGTATAAAAGAAAGTCCTATTCAATAGATATAAATGTTAATCCTGAATTGTTTAAAGTTAAAAAAGGAGAGTTTATTGCCTTTTCAGGTATTTCCGGGAGCTCAAGCGGTCCGCATTTGCATTTTGAGATAAGGGATGAAAAGACGCAACTGCCTATCAATCCTTTGCTGTTTGGATTAAAAGTAAAAGATTATATTCGTCCAAAGATTAAATTGCTGAAAGTTTATCCTGTTGACCCTTACAGCCTTGTTAATGGTTTACATAAAGCTGTTGAATATAATATTGCAGGCTGGGGCCCAAAATACCGCCTGAAATCAAATGATACAATAAATCTATCTGGAAATATAGCTTTTGGAATTCAAACTTATGATGTAATGAACAACGTAAATAATCATGACGGTGTCTATTTTGTCGAACTTTATGTTGATACTACTATTTACTATTCTTACATAATGAATACTTTTTCTTTTGATGAAAAAAGGTATGTAAATGCTTTAATTGATTATCATGAATTTATTAAAGATGGTAAAAAAATACAGCAAACCTATATTGCTCCGAATAACAAATTGAGTATTTACAGAAATGTTAAAAATAATGGTATCGTGAATTTTAATGACGATACTTTGCATAAAATATTTTTTATTGTTAAAGATGTAAAAGGTAATACTTCAAAGTTAACTTTTATGGTAAGAAGTTGTCCTGTATTGAAGTCTGATACGGTTAAAACCAATTTATCTATTGACCTTAAAAATATATTTTCCTATAAAAAAGATAATATTTTCAAAACTAAAGATATAAGATTTTATGTGCCTGCTAATGCTTTGTATGATACTTTGATTTTTAAGTATAAAGTTATGGATACTATCATTAAACAAAGCTGTTCAAAAGTTTATCAAATTCATAATGAATATACTCCTTTACAAAAATATTGCATTCTTTCTATTAAACCTGATTCAATACCAGAAAGATTAAGAAATAAGGCTTTAATAGCAAAGATTGACAGGCAGAGGGAATTTGTTTCAAAAGGCGGTGAGTGGGATAATGGTTTTGTTAAAACAAGAATAAGAGAATTTGGAAATTATTTTGTTATGGTTGATACTGTTGCCCCTGTGATTGAACCTGTTAATATCTATGAAAATAAAAAATTGAAAAAACAAAAGACAATTAAAATAAAGATTAAAGATGAATTGTCAGGAATTAAATCATATAAGGGAACAATTAACGGGAGATGGATTTTAATGGAGTATGATGCAAAAAATGATTTGCTTACTTATTATTTTGATAATAGAACAAAAGCAGGAAAAAATATTTTTAGATTAGAAGTTAAAGATAAAAAAGAAAATATTGCAAATTATAAAGCTGATTTTGTAAAATGATTGAAAACATAATAACATAATTGGTGCTGCTGTTATTTTAATGGCTAAGTTGTTTTTTATTGAAATGAATGAATGATTGAATGAAAGTAAATGCTTTATTATTCTGATAGATATCGTGAAAATGATTAAATAATGTCAGTA
>CAYNBX010000271.1:0-2757 GCA_964395505.1 uncultured Bacteroidales bacterium
TTTTTTCTCATCTTTATAAATAAGACATCTATGGAAATTTTATTTCATTAATGTATGAGCTATTGAGTAAACGTCCGGGCTATTCAGTTTTTGCAAGTTCCCTTACAGACACTTAATAATAACATCTTTTTTCTTAAAGTTATAATATTTTAATATTTTGTTTATAAAATAATATTTTATAAATTTGAAAATTGCTTATATATTTGATATTATTAAATATTATGATTAGATGAATATCTATATTTTTAAAAGAAATTTTTTTGTTCTAAAATTTAAACAATGAAAGAAAATTTAATGATAGGGATGTTAGGAGGGAAAAAATCAGGAAAATCATATACCTGGAATGCCTTATTTGATAGAGGAGTAAAAACAGGGAAAAACCTTCGTAGATTATATTTAAATGAAACTGAATATGTAAAAGTATTCCTAATTAATGATTCACCAGAAAAAAGACATAAACATATAGAAGATTTTATAAAATTTGAAAGACCAAGAATTATTTTGTGTTCTTTACAATATGTTAAACAAGTGTCTGATACGATAAGCTATTTTGCTAAAAATGATTATTCTATGTATATTCATTATCTAAATCCAGGCTTTTATGATGATTATGATTCTCCTCTTTTTTATGATATTAGAATAATCAACAATATATTGTCAAGTAATTCAGTGTTATGTATAAGAAATGCCAAATTAGAGCTTGACGAAAGAGTTCAGGAAATTAAGGATTTTATTTATGGATGGGCTAAAAGCAGAGATTTGTTATTAAGTAAAAAAATACATAAAAAAGATATTACAAAACAAACTAATAAGAAAGCAAATAAAAATACTAATCAAGCCTCAATATTTGATACAGAGTGATTTATTTTGTTTACATAAATGTATTTTAAAAAAAACATAAGTTTACAGTGCTTGTACAATATTTTTTCACTTGGAAAATATTCAGTTTTATAAAAATTCATAAATAAATTATTTTTGTAATTAAAATTTACTAATGTTAAAAACTTAATAATCATTCATAAATATTTTGTCTTAAATTTGTATTTTTTAATATCTCTAACATTTGTTGAATTAAAACTTTAATCAAAATGAAAAGAAATGTATATTTTTTATCTGTTCTTATTTTTTTGTTTTCGTGTAATTTACATATAAACAAGTATCCTGTGAATGTTCAGGAAACCCTTAAGAAATCTGGTAAAAACCATCAGGAATTAGAAAATGTTATTAATCAATATCAAAATCCAAAAGACAGTTTAAAATTGAAAGCTGCGTATTTCCTTATTGGAAATATGGATAATCATTGTTATGTAAGTTTTAAAATGGTTGACTCAACAGGTAAAAAAGTCCCCTGGAATATTTTTGATTATGCAAATTATAATAAATTAGTTCAGGGCTGGGATTCTATTGAAAAAATAAGAGGCCCAATACACTTTACTGTTGATAAAAAGATAATGGATTATGATACTATTACAGCAGATTATTTAATCAATAATATAGATTTAGCATTTAAGGCATGGACTAAAAATCCGTGGTCAAGGCATCTAAATTTCGAACAATTTTGTGAGTATATTTTGCCTTACAGAGGCAGCAATGAACCTCTGGAAAACTGGCGCAGCTATTTTTCTAAAAATCTCTCATGGGTAAAAGACTCTCTGAAAAACGATGACGACCCAATAAAAGCCGGTTATTTAATTAATGATAATCTAAAGTCATGGTTTAAATTCGACCCGCGTTATTATGAACACCCAACTGACCAGGGCTTATCTGAAATGTTAAAAAATAAGACGGGACGATGTGAAGATATGACAAATATCGCTATTTATGCTTTCAGGGCAATGGGAGTGCCTGTTATGAGTGATTATACACCTTACTGGGCTAAAACAGGTAATAATCACGCCTGGAACGCAAGCTTAGATAAAAATGGAAATATTGTTATCTTTATGGGTTGTGAAGCTAATCCGGGGAAATATAAATTGTCTCATGAATTAGCAAAGGTTTACAGAAAGACTTTTGCAGAACAGAGCGATTGTTTGGATAAAGTTAAACAAAAATGGGAACAAGCACCTCCATACTTAAAAAGTAATACTTACACTGATGTTACTAAAGATTATGTGCCAGTTACTGATGTTAAACTTACATTGGAAAAAATACCTGACAGTACCAGCATTGCTTATATCTGTGTGTTTAATACTGGTGAATGGAGAGCTATTCAATGGAGTAAGATAATTGATAAAAAAGTTGATTTTACTGATATGGGAATGAATATAGCTTATCTACCAGCTTTTTATATTAATAAAAAAATAATCCCGGCAGGTAAACAATTTATCTTAAATAGAAAAGCTAAAGTAAAAACAATTACTGCAGATACAGTAAATGCTATTACTATAAAATTGTTATCAACAACTAAAAGAAAAACCATGCAAAGCACTGATTTCATCCAGAAAGCTTCATTTAAGGAAGGTGTAAATTATACATTATATTATTGGAATAATAAATGGGTTGAGATAGGCAAACAAAAAGCAAAAAAAGGACCGCTTATTTTTAAAAATGTACCTTCAAATGCTCTTTATTGGTTAGTATCCGCAAATTCACACAAGGATAAAGAAGAAAGAATTTTTACTATTGATAAAAAGGGGAAACAAATTTGGTGGTAAAAAAAATTCCTCTGTTATTTTAATTGCTAAGGTGTTTTTTATTTGCACATTTGTTTGAACCCTTCTTTTAAATTTTCAAACTGACTGTATGCCTGATTACTGT
>CAYNBX010000272.1:0-2756 GCA_964395505.1 uncultured Bacteroidales bacterium
GGCTCGCCGTTTTGGATGGCCTCAAATCTTGATGGAAAATTTTTAGTGTAACCGGTATACTTTTTAACATCTTTTAAACTTTTAAGTATATAAATCCAATAATAATTTTCAAAAAAAATTGTCATCATTTCACTGGATTAATATTTCGCTGTAAAAGCCTTTTTATATTTTTTATTTTTGTGACTTACTATTCTGTGTTTTAATTCACTTGTCATTCCTGTATATATTACACCATTCTTTTTGTTGGCTGTTAAATAAATCCGGGCTTTCATCATTATATTTTTTTTACAATCAAATAATCATTCCTCCATTCATCCATTCCACTTTTATTCATACAATACTTTTCCTTTGCTTAAGATTTCTTTTGCAAACATGCTGTTTAACTCAATGAATTTTTTAAACATAGGCATAGTGTAAACTAATATATCAACAGGTATTTCTTCACGGATAACATCAATATGTTTTGAAACTTTCACTTTTAAGGACATATTTTCAGCAAAATTGTGAGGAACAAAATCATCCTTTGTAACAACTAATATATCAATATCGCTGTTTTTATTTGGATTACCATAGGCGTAAGAACCGAATAGTATTATTTTATAAGGGTCTATTGGCTTTAGCTTTTCTACAATCAAAGGGAGGTATTTATTTTATTTTATTTTATTGCTGCTAATCATTTTTGTGAAAATGTTGCTTTTGTTGACTTATTATAATCCTGTTAATGCTATTCAGGTATCAACAATGCCAGACTATAAACTCAAAACTTAAAATTCTAAATTCATTTTTCATAAGTCTTCATTAAATTTTTTGTACCACTCTATAAATTTTTCAACACCATCTTTAATCTCAGTATCAGGCTTATAGTGTATATCTCTTACTAAATCTGAAACATCTGCATAAGTTTTTGGAACATCACCAGGCTGCATACCCATCATATTCATCTTTGCTTTTTTACCGAGAGATTGTTCAATTGCTTTAATAAAGTCCATAAGGTTTACTGGGGAAGAGTTGCCGATGTTGTAAATTTTATAAGGTGCAGTAGGGGAGGAGGAAGGATCGTTAAATTGTTCAATTTTTGAATTGCTTATCTGTTTGGGAGGGTTGTAGATAACTCTTTCTACTCCTTCAATTATATCGTCAATATAAGTAAAGTCACGAATCATATTTCCATTATTAAATACATTTATCGGTTCATCATTTAAAATAGCTTTTGTGAACAGGAACAAAGCCATATCAGGTCTTCCCCATGGACCATAAACAGTAAAGAATCTTAATCCTGTTGCTGCTAAGCCATAGAGATGGCTGTATGTATGAGCCATTAGTTCGTTAGATTTTTTTGTAGCTGCATATAAGGAAATTGGATGGTCAACATTATCAGAAGTTGATAAAGGCATCTTTGTATTATTACCATAGACTGAAGAGCTTGAAGCGAAAACAAGATGTTTAATATTATTATGTCTGCATCCTTCCAGGATATTTATAAATCCATTTATGTTACTGTCTATATAAGCATAAGGATTTTCAATGCTGTAACGAACCCCTGCTTGGGCTGCAAGGTTTACTGCTTTGTCAAATTTTTCATTTTTGAAAAGCTGCAAGATATTTTCACGGTCTTCGAGATTAAGACGAATGAATTTATAATTGGGGTATTTTGTACTTTGTACAATTTTATTCCATTCAATATTTTTTTTATTTATACCTGTTTCTTTAAGTCTGGCATATTTAAGGTTAACATCATAATAGTCGTTAATATTGTCAAGACCAACAACTTCATCTCCACGTTCAACGAGGCGTTTAGCGAGGTGGAAGCCAATAAAGCCTGCAGTTCCGGTAATCAGGATTTTGTGTTGTAAAGTATTGTTATTCAATTGTTGTACTGATTTTTTAATATCTATTTTCTTATTGAAGTGATAAGTCATTTTGCCAGTCTGTCTCATTACTCCATTATACCATCTGTCAAAGGTTATTTTTGCTTACCACAGCTTTGATTCAAAAAGCCTTTCTTTTATTTTTTTGAATTATACTAAAAAGCGTTACGCTAAAAGGTATAATTATAAATTGTTGATTATAAATTCCCAATTTGTTTGCTATCTACCAATTTGGTTAAATTACTCTTGTTTATTTCCAAAAGCATATTTATATTTGTCATTACGTTTGAGAGATATTCTTGCTTCATTTTCTTAAAATTTTAGTTATACAAATGTAAGCAAGTAATCATTTTGGAGTAGTTGTTCTTTCTTTGTTTCAATTGCTGTGCTCCCTTCACAAAGAAAGGACTTCATGTTAAACCATTAAGAATGTGGTGAAACTTTACAATTAACAATATCATAGGTGTTTACCAACGCAACCAAATCAAATGATATTTTCATATTATATACTTCTTAAACAAAAATGAATTTAATTTACTATACATAATGCTTGAGCTCAGTGGTTTTTACAGAGCACAGCAGAGTAGAAATCCAGTGCAGTGATTTGTTATGTGTTTTCCTTATCATTATTTAGAAGCTTTTCTATTTCTTTAAGTTTACGAAGAATATCTTCTGATGATACGCTTGCCTTATATCCCATGATAATAAGTTTTATAGAGACCAAAAAAACACCAGCCTCCAACAATATATCATGGGTTAAGCCTGTAAGAAATAGAGCCATAATAAAAAAAACAAGTGTTATAGCTATCACGATAATTGAACCTATGTCAAAATGTTTCATTTCAATACCCTGTTTTGTTGTACACATAACGACCAAGCTCACCTGCC
>CAYNBX010000273.1:0-2742 GCA_964395505.1 uncultured Bacteroidales bacterium
CTTGTAAATATACTTTAGTTGGAGCTGTGGGGACTGGATTTACAAGTTGGGTTAAGTGTATATAAGAAATCCTTATAAAGTTTTTTTAATATCTTATTATTTATCTAATAGAACTTTAAAAATTTAATCAAAATAAATCCCCCTGGTTTTTTAACCCCTAGTAAAATATGAATTTTAAAATTGTTTTGTGGTGATATCTTATTATTTTAAATTTGTTTAACATTTTTTTATTTATTTTGCTAATAAATTATTATTTGATATGATGTTAATTTATACAATAAAGATAAATAAAAGGATCAAGTATATTTTCAAACTTATATTTAAAGAATTATTAGGTGTTGATTTCACATTAACTTCTAATATTGAGGAATTCAGGAAATATCAGGGGCATAAAATTAATTATTCCAAAAATTTAATAGATGATGAGATATATTTTTCAGCTGTAAATTTGTTGTTTGAAAGAGGTATTAAAGGGCAGGAACTTAATTTTATAGAATTTGATGGACTAAAAGCATTTTTCACTGTTTATGATAAAAAATCATTTCTTCCTTTTGATCCTTTTGCAGCAAGTTTTTATTTAGTGTCGCGTTATGAAGAATATTTGCCTTATATGAAGGATAAATATGGAAGATTTGCTGCTCAACAAAGCATTAGTTTTAAAAAAGGATTCCTTCAAAAACCTTTAGTAAACATCTGGTCTTTGAAAATAGCAGAAATCATAAAGCAGCATTATCCTGACTTTCATTTTACTAAAAAAAAATATATATTTATTCCTACAATTGATATTGATATTGCTTATTCGTATAAGTTAAAAGGAATAATTAGGACAATAGGAGGGTATTTTAGAGATTTATCAAGATTTAATTTTGAAGAAATTGTTGAACGAACAAGAGTTTTAACTGGTTTTGTCAAAGATCCTTTTGATACTTATAAGTTCCAATTAAACATTCAAAAACAATATAATTTAAAACCTATTTATTTTATTCTTTTTGGTAATTATGGGGAAAATGATAAAAACATTTCTATTAATAACAGGAAATTTCAAACTTTAGTAAAATCCCTTGCTGATTATGCAGAGGTAGGAATACATCCTTCTTATAATTCTAATTCAAATTTTAAAAAATTAAAATTTGAAGTTGAGAGTTTGTCCAATGTTTTAAAAAAAGAAATAACAAAGAGCAGACAGCATTTTTTGAAATTAGACTTACCGGAGACTTATAGAAATTTGATAAACCTTGATATAACTGATGATTATTCAATGGGCTATGCGTCAGAAATAGGTTTTAGAGCTGGCATTTGTAATTCTTTTCTTTTTTATGATCTTGACCTTGATACTGAAACTAATTTAAGGGTTCATCCTTTTGCCATTATGGAAGGGACATTAAGGGATTATAAGCAAATTCAGGCTGCTGAAGCTTTATCTTATATTAAGCCAATTATTGATGAAATTAAAGCTGTTAATGGAACTTTTATAAGTTTGTGGCATAATGAATCCTTGAGTAATGAAAAACGTTGGAAGGGATGGAGAAAAGTTTTTAAAGAAATGATTAAAATAGCAATATAAATAAATCATAGTTTGATAAGATATCTTAAATACAGACAAATAGATAAAGTAAAATGGGACAAATGTATAGAGCATTCTATTAACGGGATTGTCTATGCTTGTTCCTGGTACTTAGATATTGTGAGCAAACATTGGGAAGCCTTGGTTAAAGATGATTATGTAAGTGTTTTCCCTTTGACAACAGGAAGAAAGTTTGGTATCAAATATTTATATCAACCCTTTTTTACTCAACAATTAGGAATATTTTCTAAAAATATTATTACTCACGAGATTGTTGATGAATTTTTAACATCAATACCTTCAAAATACAAATTTGCAGAAATAAATCTTAATATTTTTAACAAAGTTGATACTAAAAAATATGACACAATTACTAAATTTAACTATGAGTTATCGTTAAATGATTCTTATGAAAGCATTTATAAAAATTATTCTCAAAATATAAAACGCAACATAAAGAAAGCTGTTAAGTCAGGTGTAACCATAAAAACTGATATACAACCAGAAAATATTATTAAGATTTTCAGGGAGAATCGTGGAAGGGATATTAAGACGCTTCAGGATAAGGATTATTTAGTTCTGGAGAGATTAATAAAAACATGTCTTAAAAAAGGCGAAGCTGAAATATGGGGAGTAAATACAAAAGAAGGTGAGTTATGTGTCGGAGTTTTTTTTATCAGAAGTTATAAAAGATTTATTTTTTTGTTTTCCGGGACAAATAAGCAAGCCAGGGAAAATGGAGCAATGTCTCTTTTGATAGATACTTTTATTAGAGAACATTCACAAAGAGATTTGATTTTTGATTTTGAAGGTTCGAATGATGTAAATTTAGCAAGGTTTTATAAAAGTTTTGGCTCAAAAAAACGTATATATTTTCAACTAAATATTAATAAATTACCCTGGATTATTGATAAGGGTGTTAATTTTATAAAATGGTTGAGGAGAATAAGATATTAAAAACATATAAAGGAAATTCATAAATAAAATTGGGATTTTGATTTTTTCAAACTATTTAAATTTTCAAATAAAAAAATATATTTTTACAATTTTTTAGTATGATTAATTTATGATTTTATATAGAGAAAAAAATGAATAACCTTTTACCTTTAAGAGGATTAGGAGGAAAATATTTAATAAATAAAAAGTTCGTGAATTATTCAGGTTAAATGGAATAGTAA
>CAYNBX010000274.1:0-2731 GCA_964395505.1 uncultured Bacteroidales bacterium
CAAAATTATTTCACAGGGTAAACAAACTACAATAATACAAACACATGAAAAAAATAGTATATCTCATCTTTTTATTTTTACTGATTTTTAACGTGAGTTTTAATTTCTTATTTGCTCAAACAAAACTTGAGGATAAGTATAATTGTTTTTCAATTTTAGTAGGAAGAGGAGCTTCTGTTGACAGCTCGGTTTTATTTGCACATAATGAAGATGATTATGGTAAACAAATAGTAAATTGGTATAAAGTCCCACATTTATTTCATAAAAATAGAGAAGAAATAACCTTGCAAAACGGAGCAGTAATAAATCAGATAAAAGAAACGAATAGTTATTTATGGTTAGAAATGCCTGGAATGAAATTTTCTGATACTTATATGAATGAGTATGGTGTGACTATTGCTTCAGATGCTTGCAGATCAAAAGAAAAACAGGGAAGATTAGAAAATGGCGGTATAGGTTATTGGTTGAGGCGTCTTATGGCAGAAAGAGCAAGAACAGCAAAAGAGGCAGTTAAAATAGCAGGGCATTTTGTGGATAAACTTGGATACATTTCATCCGGCAGAACATATTGCATTGCTGACTCTGATGAAGCCTGGGTTTTGGCTGTTGTTCAAGGAAAACATTGGGTGGCTCAACGTGTACCTGATAATCAAGTGGTAATAATTCCAAATTATTATACAATTACAAATATAGATTTATCAGATACTAATAATTTTTTAGGTTCAAAAGATATTATTGATTATGCAGTTAAAAAGGGCTGGTATAACCCAGAAAAAGATGGAGAATTTAATTTTCGCCTTGCTTATGGTGATTCACTTTCTTTAAGCTCAATTTCAAACATTGCAAGAAAGTGGAGAGCCTTGAATTTATTATCAAAAAAACAATATAATATTGATGATGAATTTCCATTTGCTTTTTATGCTGAAAAAAAAGTTTCAAAAGAAGATTTAATAAAGATATTAAGAGATCAATATGAAGGCACAAAATTTGAAACAAATGATAGAACTAAAAATAAAAAAGGTGTAATGTCTATTTGCTCAAAAACCAATCAGTATGGATTTGTGGCACAACTGCGTAACTGGCTGCCAGTTGATATTGGAGCAGTTTTATGGATTGCACCCCGGCGACCTTGCTCCCAGGCTTTTATACCCTGGTATTCCGGAATTACTACCATCCCTAAACCTTATGCATCTTATTATGATTATGAAACAGCAATAAAAAATCATTTTAGTTCATATAGAAATATTTATAAACAAAAGTCTAATATCGCTCTTTTTACATTTTATGATTTTGATAAAAATTTTGATGAAAATCATAGTAAAAAGATTGATAATATTTACAAAAAGAATAAATTTTTTGAAAGAAAATTATTGAAAAGACAAGCTGAATTTGAGAAACGAACTCTTTGCGTTTACAGGAATAACCCTTTAAAGGCTAAAAAAATCCTTACAAGATATTCTTATAGAATTGCCGTAAAAGTTTGGAAATTAGAAAAATAATTTTTTTGATAAATTATTATTCCCCATTAAATTTTATGTTAATCAGAATGCTAAAAAACGACAGTGTAATAGTGAACAATTTAGTTAAAAAATACACAGACAAGAACTTTGAAACTTACTTACTGACTAATAACCATACAGACACAGGGAGGTTATATCAGCACAACAATAAAAAAGAAATGGTGTAAAAAAAAAGAAGAAAAAAGTTTTACTGCTTTTCTGATTTTAGAATAGCATGCAAATCATAAATCAGTGTTATGTTAAAAATCCTCCGTATGTTAAAAATCTGGAGAATTTTTAACATACGGATATGTCATTTAGCAATTTAACACTGTTTGAATAGTTTCGTAAACTCAACAGTCCACAGGATAAACAATTTAACAATTTAATAACTCTAAACTTTCTTTTCTTCTTTCTTTTCTTCTTTGGCTGGAGGGGCTTGAGGTTCTCTTGTTTCAGGACCTTTTGCTTCGGCTTTTTTGACTTCTTCTAAGGCTTTTGCATTAGCTTCTGCTTTTGCTTTTGCTTCTTTTTCTTTTGCTGCAAGTTCATCGGCTTTTCTCTTTGCAATAGCAGCAGCCCTTTCTTCATTGATTTTGACTTCAGCTTCAAGTCGTTTTTTATATTCTTCTTTAACTTTTAATTCTCTTTCTTTAACCTTATTATTAATTTTTGCTTCTTTTTCTGTTAGCCAGGTTTGAAATTTAGCTTCTGCTTGTTCTAATGTTAAAGCTCCTTTTTTTACCCCTTTAAGGAGATGATTTTTGTATATTACACCTTTGTATGACAAAATAGCTCTGACGCTGTCAGAGGGTTGAGCTCCTTTTTGAAGCCATTCTAATGCTTTATCAAAATTCAATTTTATTTCTGCGGGTTTTGTGAGAGGATTATAAGTGCCAATATTTTCAATAAACTTTCCATCTCGTGGTGCACGACCATCCGCAATTACAATATGGTAAAAAGGTTTATGTTTCTTACCATATCTTTGCAATCTTATTCTTGTTGGCATAAACTTTTAATTTTTAAATTTATATATTAATAATTATGTTTTTTTTATTGGTTTGCAAAATTGAGATAATTTTTTGAAAATCAAAAGAAATTATTAAGATATTTAAAATTATTTTACTAATTTAAGTGATATTAACAGAATTTGTCCCTAAAACTCAACAATTATAATAAATTGATTTGGATTTATTAATCATTAAAAGATTTTAGATTTTAGTTTGACACTC
>CAYNBX010000275.1:0-2704 GCA_964395505.1 uncultured Bacteroidales bacterium
TTATAATAGTAAAAAAATTAAGCTATGAAGACTTTAAAATTATTAAATTATCATATTCAGGAAATCACAAATATTGAACATTTATCTGTAAGGACTAGAAATGTTTGTATAAATAGTTCTATGAATAATCTTTATAAAATATTGATATATTATTTAAATAATGGTAATTTCTTAAAAATAAAAAACTGTGGGGAAAAAACCGATAAAGAACTTACTAAGTTGTGTGAAGAATATATTAAAAAATTTAATGTCACTTTAGATGATTTGATGGAAGATGAAGAGGATATTATTTTTGAAAAATTCAAATTCTACTCTTATGAGAAATTTAATGTCCTTTCTGAAGAAATTGAAATTTATAGGGCTCAATTCCTGAACAAGAAATTGAAATTTTTTAAATTTGTATCATTAACTATAAAAAAAATTCTAAATAAACGAGAGTTTTTTGCCTTTGAACGTAATTTTGGATATTTGATAGGAGAGAAAAAAATGACACTGCAATCTATTGGGAATAATTTTAAAATTACAAGAGAAAGAATAAGACAAATATCCCAATATATTCCATCTAAAATAGAAAATATTTTTAATGTTTTTTTTAATGATATCTATTTCATAAACAATTACTTTCATTATGACTTGAATATTCACAAAGATTATATAATTATTGATTCAACTACTGCTGAAACTATCAATAAAGATGAACACTTAAATTATACCCCTAAATTTTATGCTTTGATTTTTTCAGCATTATATCATGATAATTATCGTGTATTTCAGGAAAATAAAAAAAAGTACAATAACTATTTTTTAATCAACAAAGAACTAACAGATAGATTTGATTTCGGAGCTTATTATAATGATGTATATACAAGGTTTAACAAAAGAATTGAAAAGACTTATATATTTAATTTTGATGAATATTTAAAAAAATTCTTAAATACTGATGATACTGAAATCCTTGAAAGAATTAGACCTGTTTCAAAAGATATTATATATAGAGAGTTAAATATTGAAGTGGATGCAAATAATAATATAATATTCAATAGGAATACTATGATAAGACTACCTGAATATATAGTTGAGATTTTAAATGATTATGGACATCCTATGCCTCTTAAGGATATAGCTGAAGAATTAAGGAAAAGAACTATAAAATCACCTCAAAATATAGAATCCTTAAGGTCTTCCATTTTAAGTATTGATGAAATTTCAGCTATAGGGAAAACAAGTACCTATTCATTAAAAAAGTGGAAAGATGTTAAAACAGGAACTATCAAAAGTCTTGTTATAGAATATCTTAATAAATATGATAAACCTGTAAACATTTCTGAAATCATTAAATATATTAATAAATACAGAAAGACAAAAGAAAAAAATGTTTTATCAAATCTAAAATTAGATAATACAAATACATTTCTTTTTTATAAAAAAGGGTATGTTGGTTTGAAATCAAAAAAATATAAAGTTAAGGATTTAATAATCAACGGCAAGCGTTTAAAATCTCTTTAAGGTTTACTATAAAACATAAAATATTTTTTAATATCATTATATCATTGCCTTAGCCTACTCAGCTTGAACTTATTAAAGGCCAATTTGTTTTTCTTTTCTATTATATCTTTAAATCCTATTGAATAATATACTTTCAATTTTCCTTTTTTATCAGAATAAATAAAATAAGCATCTAATGCTTTATGATGACTAAGAAAAACCTTTGATTTATTTAGACCCATAACCATAAAAGCAGTTGCATATCCATCAGCAGTAATACAATTATCAGCCATTACTGAAGCACTTAATAAAGAATGTTTAACAGGATAACCGGTCTTTGGGTCAATAGTATGGGAATAACGTACATTGTTTTTTTCGTAATATTTTCTATAACTGCCTGAAGTTGCAACAGCTTTATTTTTCAAATGTATTATTGTTTCTACCTTTCTATCGTCATACATAGTTTTGGCTGGCTTTTCAATTCCAATTTTCCATAACTCTCCATCTGGTTTTTTACCTTTTGCATAAACTTCACCGCCAATATCTACTAAGTAATTTTTTATGCCTTTTATCTCAAGATATTTTCCAACCAAATCTACTGAATAACCTTTTGCAATTGCATTAAGATCGAGCTGAGTTCCAGGATTATCTTTTATTATTTTATTTCTATTTAATCGTACTGATTTATAATTAACAAATTTTAACAAACTATCAATGATGTTGCTGTCAACTTTCATTCTGCTGGTAAATCCAAAACCCCAGGCATTTACTAATGGGGCAACAGTTATGTCAAAAGCTCCATTTGTTTGCTTTGAAATTTGGATTGATTTATTAAAAATATCAATAAGGATTTTATCAGCACGAACAGAAGTGTCGTTTTGGTTGATTCTTGAGATAAGGGAATTGGGTATATAAATTGATGCTGAACTTTCAAATTTGTTTAAAAGAGAATCTATTTCTTTATGATAATTTATCCCATTTTTATCAAAATATGTGATTGCATAATAAGTGCCTTCAGCGAGACCCTGAAATTTGACTTTTTTTTCTTCCCCGTTATTATCGCAGAAGCTAAAAATTGTTAATAAAATAAAGAATAATACTATTTTTCTCATCTTTAAAATTATAGTAAATTTTATCTGTTTATTTTTTTGTAGTTCATTTACCCTGTTAAATAATTTTGCACAGCAAAATTAAAATCTATGATTTTATTTAACAGGGT
>CAYNBX010000276.1:0-2694 GCA_964395505.1 uncultured Bacteroidales bacterium
TAGACGACTGTCAGCAGAATTAACATGCTGGATATGATATGTTTTCCGTTTTACTTTTTTCTCAGAATACCTAAACTATAGCCCAATAATATTATAAATATTTATTTATCAGTGTTTTGAAATTTTTTGCAATTTTAGTAATTTTTTTTTAATAATTACTAAAAATGAATATTAAATTTTACAGCTTAATGCTTCAAATAAAAATGTTTATATTTTTTTAAATATAAACTTACTAATAAAAACTAAATAGGGCTTGTTCATAATGTCCGATTTTTTCGTTATTCTCGTCAAAAAAATGAACATTCTGATTCAAACACTGACTTTATGGACGGACACTAAATAATTATCGCTTTACTAAGTATCTGCAAGAAAACCCCCTATAAATATTAGGTTTGATAAGAAAACGTCAAGAACAAGACTTGTAGGCCTTTTTGGACTGAACTCATAATGTACAAATCAAGAGCTATATTTTTTTGATTTAGTAATAATTTTTGAATGTTATAAATGCATTATTTTTTTTAAGGCATAAAATAATTTAAATTTAAAAATAAATATATATAATTTTGTTTTTTATGTAATAAACAAGCGATATAAATTGAATATCTAATATCTAATTTCAAATATTACTAATATTTTTTTAAGATAAATATTTAATAATGAGTTACCCACAAAAAATATAAACAGATGAAAGCCCTAATTATTGTTGATGCTCAAAATGATTTTTTTGAAGGTGGAGCTTTAGCAGTTCCACAAAGTAATAAAATTATTCCAATTATCAATAAGCTTGAGCATAAATTTAAAATTATAATATTTACAAAAGATTGGCACCCGGCTGATCATAAGAGTTTTGCTTCTAATCATAAAGATAAAAAGGTATATGATGTTATTGATTTAAATGGAATACAGCAGGTTTTATGGCCCAGACATTGTATTCAAAATACTTTTGGCTCTGAAATTCATAAAAATATTATAATCCCTGAAGAAAAATCCAAATTTTTTTTAAAAGGTATTGACCCTGAAGTTGATAGTTATTCTGCCTTTTTTGACAATGAGAAAATTCATGATACTGGTTTAAATGATTATTTAATTGGAATGAAGGTAACTGATGTTTACATTTGTGGTCTTGCAGCTGATTATTGTGTTAAATATACAGCTATTGATGCTATTGAACTTAAATTCAAAACATATTTAATTGCTGATGCAACAAAAGCTGTTAATATTAATCCTGATGATTATAATAATGCTTTGAAAGAAATGAAAAATAAAGGTGTTAAAATAATATATTCTGAAAATTTATTTTAGAATAATAAATTTGTTTCATAAAGGTGTAATTTAAAATTATTTAAAATGATTAAATCAATTATTGACAATGATTTTTATAAATTTACTATGCAGAATGCAGTTATAAAATTGTTTCCAAGAGCAAAAGTTCGCTATCAGTTTATCAATAGAGGAAACACAAAATTTCCTGATGGATTTGATAAAGAGCTTAAGAAATATATTAACAAAATGGTGGAACTTAAATTAACTCTTGAGGAGAAGAATTTTATTAAAAAAAAATGTTATTATCTTGATCCAACATATTTAGACTTTTTAATGGGGTATAGATATGATCCTTGCGAAGTAAATGTTTCTCAAAAAGATGGAGTTTTAATGATTATTATTGAGGGTTATTGGTATCGTACAATTTTATGGGAAGTTCCTTTATTAGCAATGATATCTGAATTGTATTTTAAAATGAAGAAGCATAAAATTTATACTGAAGAAAAAATAATGAATATTGCAAGAGAGAAAGCTGCCAGATATAAAAAAATAGGTGCTAAAGTAGCTGATTTCGGGACAAGAAGAAGGTATTCACTTCATAATCATGATTTAATTATACGAGCCTTATCTGATTTTTCTAATTCTTCATTTACTGGTACAAGCAATTTATATCTATCAAAAAAATATGGTGTATCACCAATTGGAACCCATGCCCACGAGTGGTTTATGTTTCATAGTGCTAAATATGGTTATAAAATGGCAAACAAATTAGCTTTGGAAAACTGGGTTCACGTTTATAGAGGAGATTTAGGAATAGCCTTATCTGACACTTTTACAGCTAATATTTTTTTCAAAGCTTTTGATACTAAATTTGCTAAGTTGTTCGACGGTGTTCGTCATGATTCTGGCGACCCTATTGAATTTGCAGATAAAACTATTTATCATTATAAGAAATTAAATATTGACCCTCTTTCTAAAACTATTATTTTTTCTGACTCATTAACTCCTGATAAAGTTGAAGAGATATGTCATTATTGTAAAGGAAAGATAAAAATATCTTTTGGCATTGGTACTAATTTTACTAATGATGTCGGAGTTAAACCTCTTAATATTGTAATCAAAATGGCTGAAGCAAAACCTGAAGGACAGGAATGGATACCTACTGTTAAACTAACAGATGCTCAAGGAAAAAATACTGGTAACGTTAAAATGATTAAATTATGTAAAGAAGTGTTAAATATTTAATAGTAGAGTTTGTAAAAGTTGTTTATAAATTGTGCATAATGGTTTGAGCCTATGGTGCATGCATCTTTTTTAGTATTATTTTTATTAATATCAATTATCTTCTTTTATCATTCAATTTACTTAATTACAACTATTTGCAGCATGCACAATGACGCGCTGTTATATACTGTGCCCCTTGTCTATTAA
>CAYNBX010000277.1:0-2692 GCA_964395505.1 uncultured Bacteroidales bacterium
ATAATATGGTTTAAAAAAATATTTACAGTAATTTAGGCTCAAATTTCAAAGGTATAAATTTTATCTAAAAAAATATTTTTTTATGAAAAAACTTATTAAAACAGAGATCTTATATAAATATGATTATCTCTTGGAAGATGTAAATACATCTGAATTAAAAGGCAATAAAATTAAATATACTGAATATAATAAACAGGGTGATATCCAAAAAGAAATTAATTATGATCAGTCTGGGGATTTTATAAATATGTATGAAAATAAATATGATAAAAAAGGATATATAATTGAAGAAATTTATTATGAAAGCGAAAACGAAATAACTGAAAGACAAACTTTTGAGAGAGATGAAAAAGAAATAATTCAGAAAGTAATAAAATATTATCTTGATGGCTCAAAAGATACAATATTTTACAAATATGATTCTGATAATAATCTAACAGAGAAATATTTAGTTAATTCGGATAATGAAGTTGAATCTAAAAAAATCTATAAATACTATAAAGGGAAAATAATAAGTAAAGAAGAATATGATGAAAAAAATAATTTAGTTTCAAAGACTGAAAATAAATATGATGCTTCGGATAATATTATTGAAATTATAAGCTGGGATAAGGATGATGGAGAAATAAAAGTTATAAACAAATATAATAAAAAAGGTATAAGAACAAAATCATTTGAATATAATGATGATAATGAATTAGTGGGAAAGACTGAATATACGGCAGATGAGCAAAGCAAAATAACTCAACTTACTGAAGAAACACAATACGGCAAAAATATTATTAATTTCAGCTATGATGACAGGGGGAATGTAGTTTTACAAGAAGAATATAATAACAATAATATTTTGATTTC
The DNA here is from genome assembly GCA_964395505.1 of uncultured Bacteroidales bacterium. Classification (GTDB taxonomy): domain Bacteria; phylum Bacteroidota; class Bacteroidia; order Bacteroidales; family AUK083; genus AUK083. The sequence continues at coordinate 856 of CAYNBX010000277.1, forward strand.
AAAGATAGAGAGAAAATATGATAATTATGGAAATGTAACAAATTCAATAGTTTTTATTGATGGGCAGGGAAGAGGGATAAGCCAGAATTATATTATGAACTATGAATATGATTTTTTTGAAGATTGATAAGATATCATTAATCTATTTGAAAAAGCTGCAGAAGTTAAAACTATGATTTACTTTCAGGCTTTGATATTACGCAATATGTTTTAAAATAGTGTTGGTAAGAAAATCGAGCCAGGCATTTCGTTGTTAATATCTATAAAGTTTAATTTTCTATAGGGTAGGAATGGCAAGCAACTTATTTCAACAAAAAAATAATAAAATTTCATAGTTTAAGCTCTGCAAGCTTGAAGTTTTTTACTTTAGCCTTTAGCCTTAATTTCATGTTCAATTATGACTTTATTTTTCCACTTTCCGCTCATATAATAGATAAGAGCGCCAATCATTCCAAAGAACCAGCCAATAGGTATTGACCACCAGATTCCTGTAACTCCAATTTTTTGCGAGAGAAAATAAGCAACAGGAAGCCTAACCAACCATAAGGAAAATAATGTAATAAACATTGGAATCAATGTTGCCCCAGCACCACGAATTACCCCATTTGTAACGAACATCGTTGAAAATAATAGATAAAAAGAACTTACTATAACCAAATACTTCGTACCTATTCTGATAACTTCGGAATCAGATGTAAATAAACTCATTAAAAAGCCGCCAAAATATATTATAATTACTGTTACAACAATACAAAGTAGAGATGACATTAATAATGTTGCTTTATATCCTGATTTTACTCTTTTTCCCTTGCCTGCCCCGAGATTTTGTCCTGTAAATGTAGATAAAGCAGCAGCAAAATTCATAGCAGGCATTAAAGCTAAACTATTAATTCTCCCGGCAGCAGTATAAGCAGCAATAACATCAGTGCCAAAAGTGTTAATAATGCCAAACAAAGCCATCATCCCTATTGAAACAAAGGTTTGCTGTATGCCTGATGGTAAGCCTATTTTTATACTCTTTTTGAAGATATTCTTATCGAAATGCGTATCTCTTAATGAAAAATGAATTATTTTATGTGTTTTGTTAAGATAAATAATAGCAGAAATAAAAGCTATACCTTGTGATATTATTGTTGCATAAGCTGCACCTGCTATACCCCATTTAAAAACAATAATAAACAATAAATCAAGTCCTATATTTACAAGCGTTGATAGTATTAAAAAATATAAAGGCGTTTTTGAATCTCCAAGACCTCTCAAAATAGAACTGGTTCCATTAAATCCAAATAAGAAAATAGTGCCTGAAAAATATACATTCAAATATGTTTTAGCTAAGGGTAAAACCTCTTCAGGTAATTTTAATATTCTAAATATAGACTCATTAAAAGTTATTCCTATTATTGTAATTGCAATAGATGCAAAAAATAATGAAATATACATTGTATCAATAGTTCTTTTTACTCTTTCAATATCTTTTGCTCCAAAGTATTGAGCAACAATAATTGAAAAACCTATACCAATACCAAATACTAATGCAATTAAGGTAAAGATTACAGGAAATGAAGCTCCTACTGCTGCCAATGCTTTCTTGCCTAAAATATTACCAACAATAATGCTGTCAACAACATTATATAATTGCTGAAAAACATTACCTAATAACATTGGCAAAGCAAATTGAAATATCACTTTGCTTTCTTTACCTATTGTTAAGTCATTCGTTCTCATTTCTAAAACAACAAAATTTCAAAAAGCGAAATTAATTCTATTTTTTGAATCTATTTTGGATATAAAAAAACCCTTTATTTTCAAAGGGTTTTTTTATATAAATTGTAAAAGA
>CAYNBX010000278.1:0-2689 GCA_964395505.1 uncultured Bacteroidales bacterium
TTATTATTAATATAAATATATATATTTTTTTGAACATTTTGCAAAATTATAATTTTTAATCAAATATAAAAAACGTAATATGCTTACAATTATTTTATCAAATTATCTTTGTTTGATTATAAAAACAAAATCAATTTTATTAAAATGATAATAATTATTGTATTGCATATCAATATATTAAACAAAACGATTTGAAAAATATCCTATAATTTATATCTTTATTAATTAAAAATGATTTAATAAAAAATAATAATTTATAAGTTTGCAAACTTAAAAGGAAATAAGTTAATAATAATAAAAATTTAATAAAGTGGACATTTTTGAAAAAATCATAAACAATCCAGGACCTTTAGGAAAATATTCTAATTCTTCACATGGTTATTTTACTTTTCCTAAACTGGAAGGAGAGATTTCTAACAGGATGGTATTTCAAGGTAAAAAACTTTTGGTTTGGAGTTTAAATAATTATTTGGGTTTGGCTAATGATCCTGAAGTAAGAAAAGTTGATGCAGAAGCAGCAAAACAATGGGGATTGGCTTATCCTATGGGAGCCAGAATGATGTCTGGACAAACAAAATATCACGAAAAACTCGAATATGAATTAGGGAAATTTGTTAATAAAGAGGATGTGTTCTTACTGAACTATGGTTATCAGGGCATGCTTTCTATTATTGATTCTCTTGTAGATAGGAATGATGTTATTGTATATGACTCAGAGGCTCATGCCTGTATTATTGATGGAATTCGTCTCCATTTAGGTAAAAGATTTGCCTTCCTTCATAATGATATGGACAAATTAGAAAAAAACCTTAAAAGAGCGAAAAGAATAACCGACAAGACCAATGGTGGAATTTTAGTAATAACTGAAGGCGTTTATGGTATGTCTGGCGAATTGGGAGATATAAAAGGAATTGTTGCTTTAAAAAACAAATACAATTTCAGATTATTAGTTGATGATGCTCACGGTTTTGGGACAATGGGAAAGACAGGAGCAGGGACTGGTGAAGAATTAGACGTTCAAGACCAGATTGATTTATATTTTGCAACATTTGCCAAATCAATGGCTGGAATAGGTGCTTTTGTTGGTGGTAAACCTGAGATAATTCAATATCTAAGATATAATATGCGTTCCCAGATCTTTGCTAAATCTCTCCCTATGCCAATGGTTATCGGAGCCTTGAAAAGATTAGAACTAGTTAAAACAAAACCAGAACTCAGAGAAAAATTATGGACTATTGTTAGAGCTTTACAAAAAGGTTTTAGAGATAATGGAATTAATATTGGCAAAACACAATCGCCTGTTACTCCTGTATATCTGTCTGGAAATATTTTTGAAGCAACACAGCTTACTTATGATTTACGTGAAAATTATAATATCTTTTGTTCAATTGTAACTTATCCTGTTGTACCAAAGGGGATAATTTTACTTAGATTAATCCCAACTGCTGTACATACCTTAGATGATGTTAATGAAACTGTAAATGCTTTTATTAATATTAGAAAAAATCTTGAAAAAGGTAAGTATTCAACAGCTAAGTTTGCTGAAGTTATGCATCGATGATTCCCTTTAAGCTTTCTAAAGTTAAGCATATAGACTAAATTATTTGAATATATAATTTTTTTGAAAATCGAGTGATTTCAATAATTTAACAGTTTTACAGTCTATAAAATCATAAACTGTCAACATTATTAATAACATAAATTTTGTTTATTAATTTTTAACTTGATATAAAAAAAATATTTTCTTATAATTAATTTTGATAATGGTAGAATTAAAAAACAATGTAATTGATAAACATAATTTTTTTATTATATCACTCAATTCCACAATATTTTTTATTCTTTCATACTTATTTTTACACATAATATCTCAATTAATAACTGTTCTATCTGCTTCTAACTTCAATATTGACACAATTTTATATTATAATAAAATTGATTTTATAATTGGTAAAACAGCCTGGAATTTTAATTCAGTAAAAATAATTTTTAGCTCAGGACCATTTTTGTCTTTAATATTTGCTTTTTTATTTCTTATCGTATATTCCAAAGTTATCGAATATGATGGTTTTTTAAAATTATTTTTTTTATGGGGTTTTGCACAAGCATTTACAATGTTTTTCGGCTCTTTATTGATCGGCTCTTTTTTATATAAGGGATTTGGATATGTTTTTACGTGGATGTATTTTTCAGATACTGCAAAATTAGTTGTGTCTTTATCTTCAATATTTGCCCTGGTTTTGATAGGCTCATTATCAACAAAATATTTTTTACTATCTGCAAATATCTATTTTAATTTTCAAAAATCATATAATAGAAAACTATTTGTTTTAAGTCAGATATTTGTTCCTTATATTGCAGGAAATTTAATATTGTTTTTATTAAAAATTCCGGGCAATAATTATTATGATACATTTGTACTAATGTCAATGATATTAATAATTATTCCAATATTTTTGAGATATAAAGATTTTCCTGATTTTTTCTTTGATGAAGAGCATAAAACAATCAATATTGCCTGGAGATATCTTATATTAATGATAATTGTTTTATTATTAATTAGAATTGGATTAAATAATGGAATCCGTTTATGAACACCTTATTTTAAGTAATGAAACACCCATGACCAAAGGGAATTAAGATTTTAGATTTAATTTGGACACAGAACTTGAATGATTATATAATGAAA
>CAYNBX010000279.1:0-2664 GCA_964395505.1 uncultured Bacteroidales bacterium
TTTAATATTTAGTGTCTGTTCGGGACTCTGCTTTTTTTGACTTCGCAAGCCTCGAACTCGAACATTCTGAATCAAACACTGACTTTATGTACGGACACTAATTATACTTCATTTCAAATCCCACAGATAAAAGGTCTTCCCAAAAATTTGGATATGATTTTTTTACAACTTCAGGATTTTCAATAGTTATTTCCCCTGATTCTATTGCAATTGGTGCAAATGACATTGCCATACGATGATCATAATAAGTTTTAATATTATCTTTTATGTTGAGATTTAAACAGGAATTTTGAATTTTTAGTTTTGAATTTTGAATTATTTCAGCATCAGCACCTATTTTTAATAATTCATTTTTTAATGCTTTTAGTCTGTCGGTTTCTTTGATTTGCAAATTTTTTAATCCATAAAGTTCAGCATTAATATTTAAAGCAGCACAAGTAACAGATAGCGTTTGAGCTATATCAGGAAAATTAGTGAAATCATATTTAAAATTTTTAACAATATGATTATTTTTAGTTAAATGGATTCCATTTTTTGAAAAATTGCTTTTTATACCGAATTTTTTAAAGATATCAACTATTACAGCATCCCCTTGTAAACTTTCATTTTTTAATCCTAAAAGCAGTAAATCAACTTTATCAGCAAAAGCAGCCATTTCAAACCAATAGGAAGCAGCTGTCCAATCAGATTCAATATTAAAATCTCTAACAATATAAGGCTGATTTTTAATAATAAGAGATTTATTATTTTTTATAATCTTTATACCAAAATATTCTATTATTTTTATTGTCATTTTGATGTAAGGCAGGGAAACAATATCTCCATTCAAATGAATTATTAATCCATCTGGTAATTTAGGAGCTATTAATAACAACGCAGAAATAAACTGACTGCTTTCACTTGCATTGATTTTGATTTCTCCTCCTTTAATGTTTGTTCCGTCAATAAGTAAAGGTGGAAAATTTCTGTTTTTTACATATTTTATTTTTGCACCTAATTTGTTAAGGGTCTCAACAAGAGTACCAATAGGTCGTTGTGTCATTCTTTTGGAACCGGTTAACAGCCATTTGCCAGATTTTATAGAAAGATAAGCAGTTAAAAAACGCATAACAGTGCCTGCATCCTGAACATCTAATTTTAAATAATTATCAGAGATTTTTTGCTTTCTTATTTTATTTAATAATTCTTGTAAGGATTTTGTGTCAGAAGCCTGTGATAAATTATGAATTTCAAAATTTTCTTTACATAATGAATGTATGATTAATAAGCGATTACTCTCGCTTTTTGAAGCAGGAAGTTTAATAGTTCCTTTAAGATTTTTATCTTTTTTAATAAGAGTAATTGTCTTCATATTTATTTTCTGAAAGAAAACTCTAAAATATAGAATATTATGCCTATCTGATGTTTAGTGCAGGCAGCAGCAATGAGTTAAATACAGTCAATTATCTTTCTATAATTTTTATAGTTTATTTTTTAAATGAGAATAATATTTCAAAATTTCAATAATAATATTTTTATTAAATTTTTGATCAATCAGTGGGTATCCTATAGAAGATATTAAGGTAAAATTGATAGTTCTGTCAGTATTTTTCTTATCTTGAGTCATTATTTCAAAAATATTATCAAAATCATCAGTCTTAATAAAATAATAGTTAAAATTAGAAAATATAAAAGAAATTATTTCATTTAATTCATCTTCAGATAAACCAGCATACTTATGTGATAAGATTGATTCACATACCATTCCCATTGCAACAGCTTCGCCGTGAAGTAATGATTTTTCATCATTTATCAGTGAAAATGTTTCAAAAGCATGTCCAAAAGTATGACCGAAATTCAAAATTTTTCGAATCCCTTTTTCTTTTGGGTCTGCTTTTATAATTTTATTTTTTATTTCAATAGAACGAATTATAAAATCATTCAAATTATTATTTGTTTTGATTTTCTCAAATGATTTAGCTTTAAGAATTTCCCAGAAATGTTTATCAGAAATTAAGCTATATTTGATAATTTCAGCAAAACCTGATAAAAGTTGATTTACAGGAAGTGTTTTCAAAAAATTAGTATTAATAAAAACAGCTTCAGGCATAGAAAAAACACCAATTTGATTTTTGAGATTATCAAGATTTACACCTGATTTTCCTCCAATAGCAGCATCAATCTGAGATAATAATGTTGTAGGAATATTAATAAATCTGATGCCGCGTTTAAATGTAGAGGCTACAAATCCTCCTTTATCCGAAATTACACCCCCACCAAGATTGATAATTATTGAATTACGTTTTGCCTGTAATTTTGATAAACTCTTCCATAATTTGATGCAGCTTTGTATTGTTTTGTTCTCTTCACCTGCCTCAGTTTTAATTATCTCAGCGTGTTTTAGAATTTTAACATTATATGTAAGTTCAGGTAAACAATATTTAAAAGTATTTTCATCAATAATAATAAAAAATTTAGAATTTTGAAATTTAGATTTTCCCAAAAAAGAATTAATATCTTCATAAATGTTCTCGCCTATAAATATTGGGCATCCATTTGATATTACAACTTTATTTTGTTTCATTATTTGACAAAAATAATATAATTCTTATGATAACAAGCTCTAAAAATTAATTTGAATATTACCTTATATCCGCAAACTAAATATTATGCAAAGCCTAACAT
>CAYNBX010000280.1:0-2663 GCA_964395505.1 uncultured Bacteroidales bacterium
CTTACAAAAGCTACATCAGGATGAGCGTTTCTTTGATGAGCGTAACACAGAAAATGGAGATTCTGGACAAACACTAATTAATAATATAACTTTTAATAGAATTATTTATACTTTTGTTGTCAAGTTGTAATTTTAATTAATTTATTGCATTTTAACAGATTATGTTATTTTATTAAGTTTAGAAAATTACAAGAGATAAATGATAAATAAAATTTGCTTATGAGTAAACCTGTTATTTTAGTAACAAATGATGATGGCATCAATGCTTTAGGTTTGAGGAGTTTAATAAAAGTGATGAAGACTATAGGTAAAGTTGCAGTTGTAGCTCCTGACAAAGTACGTTCAGGTACTGGGCATGCAATAACTATAGATAATCCTTTAAGATTAGAGGTTATCGCTAAACAGAATGATTATCAGGAATATAGTTGTAATGGCACACCTGTTGATTGTGTAAAATTAGGCGAATTGGTAGTCTTACATCACAAACCTGATTTAATTGTTTCTGGAATTAATCATGGTTCAAATTCAGCAATAAACATTATTTATTCAGGTACTATGGCTGCTGTTATTGAAGGTGCAATTGAAAAAATCCCTTCTATTGGTTTTTCATTGCTTGATTATTCAATGCAAGCTGATTTTAAACCTACTGAAAAGTATGTAAAAGCTATTACTGAGGAAGTCTTAAAAAATGGCTTACCAACAGATACTTGTTTAAATGTAAATTTCCCGGCAGTTAAAGAATCTGAAATTAAAGGAATTAAAGTTTGCAGGCAAGCAGAGGCATACTGGGATGAGAAATTTGAAAAACGTAAAGACCCACATAATAAAGAATATTATTGGTTATCAGGGGCTTTTAAGAATTATGGCGATGGCAAGGATACTGATGAATGGGCACTGGCAAATAATTACGTGTCCATTGTGCCTGTTCAATTTGATTTAACTGCTCATAATGCTCTCCCCAAAATTAATAACTGGAAATTCAAAATATAAAACAAGTGCTGTTTTAAATGTATAATATGTCTTATCTCAATAAGTTCTTTAAAAAAAATTCATTTATTTTCGGTAGTGTATTAGCTGTATCATTATCTGTTTTGATTTTTTTTATCCTATATTTTTTGAATATATTTTTAGGAAAATTTTATGGTACAGAATATATGATAAAAGAATCTACCATTCAATTAGTAAGTATTTTTATAAATTTACTGCCTATGAGATATTATTTTGTAAAACTAAAATTTGACAAAACTGGCAGAGGAATTTTACTTATTATGTTTATTACGGGAATATTTTATTTCATTCTAATGAAATGATTTAGATTTAGCCTATTGAGATTATGTGTTTAAAATTTTTCGGTATTATCTTTATTCATAAAAGTTAATTTTTTTCAAAAGCATATTTATTATATAATTTATGAGATATTATGTTATAACAGGAGAAGCTTCAGGTGATTTGCATGCATCAAATTTGATAAGAGAGTTAAAAATTCTTGATAATGATGCTGACTTTCGCTGTTGGGGTGGAGATTTGATGAAAAAACAGGGAGTAAAATTAGTAAAACATTATAGAGATCTGGCATTTATGGGTTTTGCTGAAGTGCTGATGAATATCCGAACTATTGTAAGAAATATCAAATTTTGCAAAAAAGATATTAAAAAATATAAACCTGATGTGATGATATTAGTTGATTATCCTGGCTTTAACCTTAGAATTGCTAAGTTCGCACATAATATCGCAATAAAGGTTTTCTATTATATCTCTCCTCAGGTTTGGGCATGGAAACAGTCAAGAGTGAAAAAAATAAAAAAGTATGTTGATAAGATGTTTGTTGTTTTGCCCTTTGAAAAACAATTTTATGCAAATTATGATTTCAACGTTGATTTTGTCGGGCATCCTTTGCTTGATGTAATTGAAAATGATACTGATTTTAACACTGATAAAAATTCTTTTTTTAAAGATAATGGTCTTTTAGATAAACCAATTATTGCACTTATTCCGGGCAGCAGGAAACAAGAAATATCAAAGATGCTGCCTCAGATGCTGAGTGTGATACCTGATTATAATAAATATCAATTTGTTATTGGTGGCGTATCGTCTATTTCTGAGGACTTTTATAAAAAAATTTATAACAACTTTGATATTAAAATAGTTTTTAATAAAACTTATGAATTGCTTAAAAGTTCCGAAGCTGCTTTAGTTACTTCAGGAACAGCCACCCTTGAAGCTGCTTTGCTCGATGTACCTGAAGTTGTTTGTTATAAATCTTCATATATTTCATATTTTTTGGCAAAACAATTTGTTGGTTCTAAAATTAAATTTATTTCACTTGTGAATTTGATAATGGATAAAGAAATTGTTAAAGAACTTATTCAGAGAGACTTTAATAAAAAAAATCTAAAAACAGAACTCAATAAGATACTTATTAATAAAGAAATACGTTCAAGTCTTTTTGATGATTATAAAAAATTAAAGAAAAAATTAGGAGGCAGAGGTGCTTCTCATAATACTGCTCAATTAATTATCAAATATTTGAAAGAGTAAAAAATATATTAATAAAATTTGAAAATAAATCTATGAGTTGAGTCTAAAAAGGTAGATTTTTGTCAAAATAAAGGCGGAAAGAATTTTTTAACCGCAGTTAACTTACTGTTAATGAGGATTGAAAA
>CAYNBX010000281.1:0-2626 GCA_964395505.1 uncultured Bacteroidales bacterium
TTATTAATAATTTAAATAAAAATAATAAACAAAATGACAAGAACTATAATTATTGATGATGAGATTAAAGCAAGAGAAACAATTGTAGAAATGATGAAAATCTATTGCAAAAATGTAATAATTGTTGCTCAAGCACAAGACGTTAAATCCGGTATTTCTGCTATAAAGCAATACAAACCAGATTTAATATTATTAGATATTAAACTACCTGATGGATCAGGTTTTGATTTATTAAAAAAATTAGATATAATTGATTTCAAAATAATATTTATTACAGCTTATGAACAATATGCTATTAAAGCATTTAGGTTTAGTGCTCTTGATTATTTATTAAAGCCAATAGACCCGGAAGAATTAATTAATGCTGTTGAAAAGGTTGATAAATCAATTGGGAATGATAACTTAAATTTAAAATTAGATGCTTTTCTGTCAAACATTCCAAATATTTCTAAAGAAGTTAAAAAAATAGTTTTAAAAACATCTGATAATATTTATCTTGTTGATGTTCAAGATATTATTAGATGCGAATCTGATAGAAATTATACTATGTTTTATTTAGTTAATGGTGAAAAAATTATTGTATCAAGAACATTAAAAGAATTTGATGAATTGCTTAATAAATATAATTTTTTCAGAGTACATCAATCACATATCATTAATTTGAGATATGTTGTACGTTATGAAAAAAGAAATAAGAACTGTGTTGTTATGAAAGATAATTCAAAAATTCCTGTTTCATTTAGAAAAAAAAATGAATTATTAAAAATATTTAAAACACTTTAAAATAAAATACCTATTCAAAAAAGCCATTATTTTTAATAAATACAATGTAAAAAATTTGATTTTTTATACATTATCAAGATTTTTTATAATAATATTCCAATTTGCCCTGGTTAATAAAAACTAAAATTATAACGATTATTAAATAATTCATATCATAAGATAAATTTCTTTATACGCTTGGTAATTCACTTCCTTTTCTTTATCTTTTTTCCTTAATATTACAGATTATTTTTAAAATAAAAAACTGATTTATTAATTTTTATATTCAGGTATAGTTATAAATCATTTTTTTAAATAAGATAAGTGAAATTATTGATAAAAGGTTTATTTTTCAATAGAACAAAGAATTATTAAAAGATATTATGGTAACAATATACTAAAAGTAATAAAATCATAATTTACAAAAATAACTGTATGATGAAAAAGATATTCAGATCATCATTTTTTAGGGGGGGTAGTATATTAAGACCAGATATTATTGAAATTGATGACTTATATATAACTTATAAAAAAAGAAAAGATCACCTTCTTGGGAAATATTCTATATCAATACCTGTTTTAAATATTGTTTCAATTGAAATATATAAAGAAATTTGGGGTGTGCAAATTATAATAAAAAGTTATGGTAAAAGTGTAATTATCGTTAAAGGCTTTTCTTTATCTACTGCCAAAAAGATTAAAAAATTAATAGAAGAATAAAACAATATGAAGCATTCCCCCAAGTGTCGGGGCATGCTATGACCAAAGGGAATTAATTCCCTTGTACTCGGCACTAATTTCAAATTTCTATACCTTGAATTGATAAAATGTAATACATAAAAATATAAATTGATGGAGATTAAATTTATTAGAAGATTCTTAATCTGAATAATTCATTTTGTTAGCCCCGCCAAAAGTATAAGCCTTTTCATTACATATTTTTTATATTAAAACAGGATTTTTTTTATTAACTAAATATACCCCGACAAAAATTAATGAAGCAGAGATAATCTTATCAATTGTTAAACTTTTGTTAAAAATAAAAATGCCGATGCCAGCAGCTATTATTGGCTGTAAATAAATGTAGAAACCAACAATAGTTGGAGATAAAAATTTTAATGAATAAATGGTCAATAAATAAGCAATAAATGTTGTAAGTATTATAACATACAACAAAGAAAACCAGGTTAAAGCAGTAAAATTTTGCCAGTTAATATAATGCATCTTATTAATAGAAAAAGGGATAATATAAATAAATCCAAATAAGAAAATCCATTTCATCACAGTGATTGTTTTGTATTTAGCCATTAAGGGTTTTACTAAAACCAGGTATAATCCGTAAGCTGAAATACAAACCATAATAAAAATATTTCCTTTAAGAGTTTCAGAATTAAGCGAAATTTGTTTCCCATGTAATATTAACAGTATTGCACCTAATGCACCTAATAATATCCCAATAGATTTTACTAAAGTTATCTTTTCTTTTATAATAATTCCTGAGAACAATAAAACTAAAATAGGTCCAGAAGTCTGTATGATAGAAGCATCAACAGGTGTTGTAAGGTTAAGCCCCTTAAAAAACATAGTTTGATTTACAGCTACTCCAAGAAAACTGTAGAAAGATAATTTTAATAAGTCTTTTTTTTCAACTCTTTCATAGGTTGATAAAAGCTGAAATATCCAAAAAAGTATTGCTGTAAATCCAACACGTAAAAATATTATTTGTAAAGGATGGAGGTAATAAGGCATCAAACCTTTGGCAATCCAATAATTTGCACCAAAAATAATATTTGCAAAAAGAATAGAAATATTAGCCTTTTGTTTTTGAATCATTAAGTTTGTTTTTTACAATACTTTATTAATT
>CAYNBX010000282.1:0-2622 GCA_964395505.1 uncultured Bacteroidales bacterium
TTTAGATTTATTTCCAATTTATAAATTTTTATAATTTCATTCAGAGGAAAATATAAAATCAAGTAAATTGCAACAGTTTATTAATCATTATAACATTATTTTTAAGAATCTTTCATTTGAATAAAAAAATTCAAATAATAAATTTATGAATTTTGAAAAGAACAAATTTTTAAAAAGTTTAATTTTTCCGGTTTCGTTTTTATCTTTATTATGGATAATTGAAATTATTCAATACATTTTTCATTTAAATTTTGCTTTTCTTGGTATTTATCCTTTGAGATTAAAAGGATTAATTGGAATAATAACAAGCCCACTTATTCATGAAAATTTCTCACATCTTTTTTCAAATTCAATACCTTTACTTATTTTAGGGACAACTCTTTTTTATTTTTATCAAGGCATTTCATATAAAATATTTTTTTATATATATTTACTTACAGGTATATGGGTATGGCTTGGTGCGCGTGAAGCTTATCATATTGGAGCAAGTGGTTTAATATATGGACTTGCATCCTTTCTTTTTTTTAGCGGCATAATAAGAAAAGATTTTAGATTGTTATCTATTTCTCTAATTGTTGCTTTTTTATACGGCAGTGCTATTTGGGGAATGTTCCCCGGATTTTTCCCTAAAAAAAATATATCCTGGGAATCTCATCTTTTTGGGGCAATAGCTGGTATCGTTCTTGCCTTTTACTACAAAAACAATGGACCTAAACCTAAAAAATACTCATGGGAATATGAAGAAGAAGATGAAGAAGATGACGATGAAAATGCTTACTGGAAAATAAATACTGATAATAATTCTATTAACAATAAACATAAAGGAAACCCCAACAATTTAAATGAACCTTCAAAAAATCAAAATTTCACAAATGATAATAATAAAATTAAAATAAAATACTTTATTAAAAAAAAATCAAAGGACTAAATTTGACTCTGTTAGTTTATATATATTGAAAATATTGATTTAGCTCGTATCTTTGAAAAATTAATAATTTCAATAATTTCGACCTTGTAATTTTTTTAATTTTATTAACATAATAATATTTTTATTAGTAATATTAACTTCCTTTTTTGTTAAGCATAAGTTTATCATAAAGAAATAATGCGATTACTGTTGCTATTCCAATGCCAGCAAAGATAATCCATATTTTAGAAGGATGATATTTATCCCAGAGCATATTTGTAAGTGAAGATTTATCCATACCCATCAATTCACAAGCTCTGTTAATATAATCATTTTGAGTAAATTTTTCTGAAATCGGATGTATGCTTAGACCTCTTGCAGCAACTTCAGTTTTAAGGAGAGTAATTTTATCAGACATAGATTGATAGACACTTCCAGAAAGAATTCCTGCAAAGAAATTACCAGCTGCCATAGGCAAAAAACTACATCCCATATAAAGTGCAACCTTATCCTTAGGTGCTATCTTACCAATATATTCTGTAATCTTTGGAGAACTTGCCATTTCACCTAAAGAAAAAATCAGTATGGTAATAAATAAGTAAAAAGCATTATGCATTGCAAAAGTAAGTCCAATGCCAATTGTTGCCACAATAAAGCCTGAAATTATTGCATTAATCGGCTTAAATTTCATCACAATTGTTGATACAAGTATTTGGAACAATATAATATAACCTGCATCTAGATCAGACATCACTTCAGGATTGATTATTCCTGTTTTTGTTCCAATAACAGTTGCAAGACCTGGCGAGAATGAAGCAATTGCCTTGTAAACAACACTTGTATCTACCCATTGATCAATAAAATTGGGTAATGTATAAAACAATTGGTTATACATTGTCCAAAATCCTATGATGATTATCAAGAAAACTAAAAATTTTTTATCTGAGAGAGATATATAAATATTTCTGAAAATAGTTGAAAAGGTCTTGCTCAGAGATTCGGTATTTTTTTTTCTTTCAGGTTCTTTATAAAAAAATAAAACAAGGATAAAATTTAATGAAATTATTACAGAAGACATAATAAACACGTATCTCCAATCGAAAGACCTTAACTTTGAAGCAAAAAGAGGAGCAATAAAAGCACCTATGTTTACCATCATATAATAAATTCCAAAGCCAATGGAAGATGTTTCATCATCAGTGATTTTGCTAACAGTAGCGGCAATAATAGGTTTAAAAAGAGCAGCACCAACAGCAACATAAAGAAATGCAATAAACACAGAGGTATAAGTTGAAAAATAACCCATCATCAAATATCCTGTAGAAAGAATTGAAAAAGCAATTAGAAGCATTTTTTTATAACCGAATTTATCGGCAATTGCTCCAGTGATCACAGGGAGGAAATATAAAATAGCTACAACAGTTCCCATTAATACGCCTTTTTGCGACTGAGTAAATCCTAAAGCACCAGTATCTCGTGAACCAGTTAGATAAATTGCTAAAACCATAAACATCCCATACCATGCCCATCTTTCAAACAACTCCATTGTGTTAGCTGCCCAAAAAGTACAGGGAAACCTTTTAAGAACTTTTGTAAATCTACTCATAACTTAATCCTTAAACTCTTTAATTTTTTTTGCGAATATATCAAAATATTCAGGTACTGCTGATATAAAAATAGTTATTATAATCAGTCTTTGTCCATAATGTCCGATT
>CAYNBX010000283.1:0-2591 GCA_964395505.1 uncultured Bacteroidales bacterium
CGAGCTGGGTTCAGAACGTCGCGAGACAGTTCGGTCCCTATCTGTTGTGGGCGTTAGAAGTTTGAGGGTACCTGACTCTAGTACGAGAGGACCGAGTTGGACAAACCTCTAGTGTACCTGTTGTGACGCCAGTTGCATCGCAGGGTAGCTATGTTTGGATGAGATAAGTACTGAAAGCATATAAGTACGAAACTTAGCCCAAGATGAGACTTCTTTTAAGGGTCGTCAAAGACTATGACGTTGATAGGTTGCAGGTGTAAAGGCAGTAATGTCAAAGCCAAGCAATACTAATTACCCGTTAGCTTTCTTATTTTTTTTCTTTGCTTTTGTATTTTCTTTCTTTAATATGTCATCTTTTTTAAGATATTAAAAATATTATGGTGACTATGGCGGTGGTGACCACCTCTTACCATTCCGAACAGAGAAGTTAAGCCCACCCGCGCTGATGATACTGCATTTATTTGTGGGAACGTAAGTCGTTGCCAAATATTTTTTTTAATCCCGATGAAAATCGGGATTTTTTTTATATCCTTTTATCTGCTGTATCTTAGTTTTATTCATTACTTTTGAATCCTAATTTTACTCACATTTTTATGAATAAGCTAAAAAATTATATTTTAATATTTTCTATTATTTATTTACAGTCTTATACTCTCTTTGCTCAGAGTAACGATACTCTTAAAAATATACAGGATTCTTCAGCAGTTTTCTTTTTCTATGAAAAAAATTATAACCTTGACAGTATTATGTCTTGTAATTTAGATACTTCACTAAATAATTTTCAAAAATATAATCCTTTAAAACAAGATGATAAACATTTTGCTAGTTTAGGAAATATTGGACTATCTAACAAAAATATAATTTTTATTCCTTATGCTTCAATGGGATTTAATTATGGAATTCATTCTTTTGATAATTATTTATATAATTGTGCTAACATAAAATATTATAAGGTTTTAAATCCATTTACAGATTTGTTTTATGTTCAGGGAGGTAGTGGTGACAAAATAGAACAGTTTTTTCGGGTTACTCATAGTCAACAAATTAGAAGGGGTTTAACTTTAGGCCTTGTTTACAGAGTTATTAGTTCTTTAGGAAATTATAATAGACAAAGATCTAATAATACAAATGTCGCTTTTAAAGCACGGTATAGTTCAAAAAACAAACGTTATGGATTTATTTCTAATTATATTCATAATAACTTAGATGTGTATGAAAATGGGGGCATAAAATATGATAGTATTTTTGAGAAAAATATTGAAAAAGATAGGAGAATGATTACTGTTAATCTTAAAAAAGCTGAAAATAAATGGAAAGAATCAGGTTTTTATATAAAACAATTTTTTAAATTAAATAAAGATTTTTCAAAAGTTAATAATGACTCTTTAAGTAAGGAACAAACTAAAAAACATTTTAAGTTAGGAAGAATTTATCATTCTTTTAAATATCTTAAACAAACCCAAGAATATAAAGATGATTTACAAGACAATAATTTTTATCATAACATCTTTAAAGATAGTCTTAATACTTATGATAAAATAGGAATTAAATATTTTGAAAATGTTTTATCGTGGGCAAACGCAGATAAAACTATGGATCCTATATTGTTTTCAATTAATTTAAAACATAAATACACTGAATTATTGGAATATTCTGGAACAAGTGATTATAAAATAAAATATTTCAATCAATTTATTCCTTATGCAAAAATTTCAATAAATATTTCGAAAGGCTTGTCAATTAAAGGGAATATAAGTTATGTAAATGGTGACTACAATGGTGGAGATTATAAGATACATACTCAGATAAGTCAATTACTGGGCAATACAAATCATAACATTGGAAGTATTACTTTTTATGCATTAATGTTAAAACAACAAGCAGGATATTTTTATAATCATTATAGTTCAAATAATTTCCAGTGGGATAATGATTTTGAAAAACAAAAGTTGTTTTCATGGGGCTTAAAATATAAATTTAAAACATTAGAAACAGGTGTAAATTATTATAATGTAAATAATTTTGTTTATTTAGATACAGCTGCTTTGCCTGAACAATCAAATAAAAAAATAAATGTTTTAAAAGCTTATATATATAAAGAATTCAAATTTAAAAAATTAGATATTGATAGTAAATTCATATATCAACATGTTTCTGGTGATAATGTTTTAAGATTACCTGATATAATATACGATATTTCTGTTTATTATAATCTAAGTTTATTTCATAATGCCTTAAATATGCAATCAGGCTTTGATGTTTTTTATAACAGTAAATATTATGCTGAAGCATATATGCCTGCAATAAAGGAATTTTATATTCAAAATGATAAAAAAATAGGTAATTATCCTTATATTGATTTTTTTATAAATTTAAAAATTAAGAGGACAAGGATATTTTTAAAATATCAGCATCTTAATTCAGGAATAGGTGGTTATAATTATTATACGACACCTCATTATCCTATGCAAGACGGGATTTTTAAATATGGTGTATCATGGATGTTTCATAATTAGGGCTTACTGAAAAACACATGACAATTTGTTTTATAGAATATTATATCCCTTTTATTTGTAATAAATGTGGGGTTT
>CAYNBX010000284.1:0-2589 GCA_964395505.1 uncultured Bacteroidales bacterium
AACTTACTTTTAGCAGCATAACTTCAAATATCTAATTTCAAACATTACTAATATTTTTTTTAAGGTAAATATTAAATGATAAGTTATATACAAAAACATAAAAATATGAAAGTTATTGAACATATCAAAAATGCAAAAGAAACTCTTTTTTCATTTGAATTACTTCCGCCTTTAAAAGGGAAAGATATTAAAACAATCTATAACATAATTGACCCTTTGATGGAATTCAATCCAAAATATATAAATATTACTTCACACAGGGATGAGATAACTTATGAAAATTTAGATAATGGTTTACTAAAAAGAAAGTCTATCAGAAGACGGCCAGGTACTGTTGCAATAGCTGCTGCAATTCATTATAAATATAATATAACTGTTGTGCCTCATATCATTTGCAGTGGGTTTACAAAAAGTGAAACTGAATATGCTTTAATAGATTTGAATTTTTTAGATCTTAATAATCTGCTGGTTCTTAGAGGTGATCCTTTAAAAACAGAGAAATATTTTATACCGGAAAAAGGTGGTCATTTGCATACTTTAGATATAATTGAACAAATAAATAATCTTAACAAAGGCATTTATTTAGATACAAATATTAAAAATGCAGCTCCAACAAATTTCTCTTTTGGTGTTGCAGGTTACCCTGAAAAACATTCAGAAGCTCCTAATATGAAATCAGATATAAAATATTTAAAAATGAAAGTAGATGCTGGTGCTGATTATATTGTTACTCAAATGTTTTTTGATAATCAAAAGTATTATGATTTCGTTGATTTATGCAGAGCAGAAGACATTAATGTCCCAATTATACCAGGATTAAAACCTTTAAATTTAATTAACCAAATTAATGTCTTGCCGCAGGTATTCCATGTTGACATACCTGAATTATTAGCATCAGAAATTAGCAAATGCAAAACAAATAATGAAGCTAAAGAAATTGGAATAGAATGGACAATACAACAGGCAAAAGATTTAATGAAACACAAAGTCCCTGTATTACATTTTTATACTATGGGTGCTGGGACTTCTGTTAGAAAAGTAGCAGAAGCCGTATTTTAATATAATTTTAAAAAATTCAATAAAAATCTTTAAATATTAATTTTTTTTATACTATTGTATTGAAAAATATTAAACTGATTAATAATTAAATAGATTAAAGATTAAGGTTCTGAATTTTATATTTAAGTTTGATGTTAAGGGCTAAAGAGATAAAGAGGTAAAGGCCAAAGTATGAAGACTAAAGAAAAAAGTAAAAAAATAAAATAAATTGAAAAGTCTCAAATTAATATTTTACAAAAAACAAAATGAAAAGTTCCTTCTTTTAAGAGCCGGGACAATAAAGTAATATTAAATAAATAAGAAGTTTGTAAATCATTCTGCTTATGTATTTATATCTCTTAATTTTTAAAAATTCAAATATTAAAAGATGTTACATACAAATATATATTCTTCTATTTTAAAATCAAAAAACAACAATAAAAAGCAATTTGCAGTTTTAGTTGACCCTGAAAATCTTACTGCAGAACAAGTAATTAAAATAGCTAATATTTCCAAAAAATCATTAGTTGATTATCTCTTTGTTGGGGGGAGCTTGCTTACTAACAATGATCTGGAAATATGTATTAAACTTTTAAAAGAAAATTGTTCTATTCCAGTTGTTTTATTTCCAGGTAATACAATGCAAATAAATGATAATGCTGATGCAATTCTTTTTCTTTCACTTATCTCAGGGAGAAATGCAGAAATGCTTATAGGCAAGCAAGTCTTAGCTGCTCCTTATCTCAAAGCCAGTTCATTAGAAATTCTTCCAACAGGATATATGCTCATAGACAGTGGAAAACTCACTTCAGTCTTATATATGAGTAACTCAAATCCAATACCATCTGACAAGGTAGATATTGCAATATCTACTGCAATGGCTGGAGAAATGCTTGGCTTAAAAATTATTTATATGGATGCAGGCAGCGGTGCTTTTAAACCTATTTCAAAGTCAATGATATCAAAAGTAAAACAAAATATTTCTATACCATTAATCATTGGTGGAGGGATTAAAACACCTGAAAAAGCAATTGAGAGCTGCCTCGCTGGCGCTGATATTATTGTTGTCGGCAATGCTATTGAAAAAAAAAGCTCATTAATTGAAAAAATATCCAAAGCTGTACATTCTCTTTAGTCTATAGTTTGTCAAGTCTAATAAGCTAATCTTAATTTTAATTGAGTAAGTTGAATGTTTTACTGCTTAAATATTATTGTTATCATAAGTATAAAATAATGTTCTGTTATAACAAAAAAAAGAATATCTATAATACCTTATATCAGCAAACTAAATCTTATGCAAAGCCGAACCTAATGACAATGGCATTGTTGGGAATGCTTGCTCAGACATTCTCTTCGTGACAAGAGCAATGTCAGCGATGCTCTTCCCTGGGCTTTGCCAACACTGACTCACATTTCAACTTTTCGCTGCAAAGTAATTTACGGATTTAAGGTAATAATAAATACAAAAAATAAGTACATCACAAAACAAAAATCCTTTACATGCTTACAAAAGAAAATACCTTTACACATTCATAAAATTTAATTTTGCAC
>CAYNBX010000285.1:0-2539 GCA_964395505.1 uncultured Bacteroidales bacterium
TTACAAAACTTTTTATTAAAACCTCACATTTATTACAAATAAAAGGGATATAATATTTAATAAAACAAATTGTTATGTGTTTTGCAGTAAGCCCTAATTATTATTTGTCTATAATGTGATGTTCTATGAATTTCTACCTGTGAAAGTGTGTCCTGAAATTAAAGGACAAAAATAACTAAATAGTGTTTGTCCATAATGTCCATTTTCTGCGTTACACTCATCAAAAAAAATGCTCATCCCTATGTAGCTTTTGTAAGGTTTTTTTAAAAAAACCAACAAAAAACACAAATCGGGACTCTGCTTTTTTTTGACTTCACAAGCCTTGAAAATGAATATTCTGATTCAAACACTGACTTTATGTACGGACTAATTATATCATATTTTTAATGAAGGAAATTTGTTGATTATTGATTTCTTTTTTTAGCCTGCATAGCTTTATTATAATAATAATTAGCTTTTTCAGAGTTACCTTTAAGTCTGTAGTAATTACTTAAATTTATGCATAATTTGTATTGAGGATATTTTCCCATTGCTTTTTCCCAGTATGAAATGGCTGTTGTTGTATCTGCTTTTAAGAAATAATAGTTGCCAATATTTATATATGGAAGATCAGAATTTTCGTCTATCTTCATAATTTCTTTATTTATTTTTACAGCTTTTTCAAAATCACCCATTTCATTATATAAATTAGCGAGGTATGATCTAAGAGTTACATTTTGGGGATTAATATCTATGGCTTTGTTGTAATTTTTAATCGCCTCATCATATTTTTTTAGCTTTTGATATGCATATCCCAAATTAAAGTAAGGTTCTTCTAAATCTGGTTTTATTTCAACAGCTTTTTTTAAATAAAATATTGATGAATCATATTGTCTTAAATTATTTGAGTAAAAAGAACCTAAGTTGTTCAAAGCTTTATAGTTTTCAGGGTATATTTT
This sequence comes from uncultured Bacteroidales bacterium, assembly GCA_964395505.1. Classification (GTDB taxonomy): domain Bacteria; phylum Bacteroidota; class Bacteroidia; order Bacteroidales; family AUK083; genus AUK083. The sequence goes on from CAYNBX010000285.1 coordinate 939, forward strand.
TAAAGCTTGTTTATAATGTTCTGTTACCAATTTTCTTTCTTGTGGGATTTTACTAATATCAACTCCATTTTTATTATCATAATATAATTTTTCTGTTAAAGCACTTGCATATAGTGTATTTGCTTTTACAGAATTTCTAAGATATTTTATATCATGAGAATAAAGACTTAAATATGATCTCCAATTTTTATTTCTATTAATTGTTTTAATGGCATAAGGAATAAGAATAATGGTTACAACAATTAAGACTTTTGAAATTGATTTATTTGGGATATCTAATTGTTTAGGATTTAATTTGAATAATTTAAATAAAAAATAACTTATAATTAAACAGAAACCAAAAGATGGAACAAATAAAAACCTATCTGCAACAATACCAGGGAAAGGCGTTATAATATTAGAATAAGTAGCAATAGTTATAAGATAAAAAAGTATTGCAAAAGATAATATATGTTTTTCTTTTATTTTTAATAAGGCATAAACAAATATAAATAAATAAGAAATAAAAGAAAGTATTGCCCGGATATTTGTAAAATTAACAAGAGGCACCATATCATATCCATAATAAAATAAAAGAGGATGGGGATATATTAATAATTTTAAATAAAAACCCAGTATATAAAAACCTGTTGCAAGTTTTATCATTATGTTTTTTTCAAAATATAATGGATTTTCAAAAAATTGAACTGGTCTGTGAGTTTTAGGCAAAAATAATCTCGGTAAATAACCTGCAATGAATGTAATGATAAGAACTACTAAAAAAAGGTACAATATTTTTTTGGGTTTGATATCAGTAAAAAAATATAAAACCAGAGGATAAATTAATAAAAATGAGAGAGCTGAAGGTTTTGACAATATAGCAAGAGCATAAAATATTAAGGCCCAGACTATATATTTTATTTTATTTTTATCAACGTATTTGATAAGGAAATATAAACCAAGCAAACAGCCGAGTAAACTCAGCAATTCATCTCTATTTTTTAAACTTGCAACTACCTCTGTATGTATGGGATGGGCAATAAATAAAATTGTGATTATAAAAGGGAAGAATATATTATAATTTTTTAAAAGCCTTTTTAAAATCTTAAACAAAAGTAAAGCAGTAAATAAATAAATTAAAATATTGATAAAATGGCTTGCGTGAGGTGCTTGTCCGAAAAGTTGATATTCTATTGCATAAGTAGTTTTAACTATTGGGCGGTAACCATAGCTCAAATCAGCTTCATTTGCATATAAACTTGTGAAAATTTCAGGAATACCCTTGAAGCCTTTTTGAACTGTTGGATTTTGGAAGCATACATCATGATCATCTAAGGAGTAATAGTTCCTGATTGTGTTTCCATAAAAGATAAATGTTACTAAAATTATTATAATTAAAAACAGATAGTTTCTTCTTTTAGTCTTCTTTATTTCCTTTTCTAATTTTTCTTTTTTTTTATCTTTTTTTGATTTTATTTTTTTTTTATTCTTGCTCATAAAAAAATTGAATATTAATTATTGTATATAAAGAAAATCATACAGATATAAGTTTTTAACAAGAGAACTTATTAGTGTTTGTCCATAATGTCCGATTTCTTTATTTCGGCAAGCTCAATACAAGC
>CAYNBX010000286.1:0-2536 GCA_964395505.1 uncultured Bacteroidales bacterium
TAATTCCCTTTGGTCATGGATGTTTCATCTATTTATTTCATTAATCTTTTTTAAATTTACCTTTTCTATCCTTGTTTTACTTGCCTCTAAGATTTTAAAAATAAAAGTATCAATCCTAATTTTATCATTTAATTTTGGGATACTTTCATGATAATGGATTATTAATCCGGCAAGTGTTTCATATTGGTCAGATTCAGGCAAGTTAAGATTATATTTTTTATTTAAATAATCTATTTCTAATCTTGCTGAAAATATAAATTCATTTTCATTTATTTGTTTTTCAATTAAAACTCCTACATCATATTCATCATTAATCTCACCAAAAATTTCCTCAATAACATCCTCCATTGTAATAATTCCTGATGTACCTCCAAACTCATCCACTACAACTGCTATACTTTTGTTTTGTTTTATAAACTTAGAAAGAGCATTGTTAGCAAGCATAGTCTCAGGAAAAATTATAACTGGTTTTAAAATAGACTTAATAGAGACAGGTTTTTTAAACATATCAAAAGCATGAGTATAACCTATTAAATTATCAATAGAATCTTTGAAAATAAGTATTTTAGAATGCCCTGATTCAATAAAACTTTGCTTTAAAGTTTCAATACTATTATTTTGGTCTAAAGCAAAAATTTCGGTTCGTGGGACCATACATTCTCTTAATTTAACATTCTTAAAATCAATTGCATTTTGAAATATCTGCATTTCTTGTTTTATATCACTTTTATCTTGTTTATATATAGAAAATTCTTTTACATAATTATCAAGATCAATAGGACTAAAAACATATTGTTCTTCAATAGATTTAACACGAAATATATATTTTAAAATAAACTTAGATAAGCCCACGAATAAATATATTATCGGATAAAATAAATAATAAAAAATATTAACTGGCACTGCAAAAAGTGTAATTGTAGCGTTTGGATTTATCCTGAATAAAACCTTAGGTATGAATTCTGCAGCAATAAGTATAAGTAATGTTGCTAATATTGTCTGAATTAATAGTATCATAAAATCAGAACATAAAGTAGAAGGTAAAAAATTAATGATATAAGGTTTTAAAATATTTGCCATTACTATACCATAAATTACAAGTGCAATATTATTTCCCAATAATAATGTTGTAATAAATCTTGATGGAGTTTTATTAAACCTGGATAACAATTTTGCTGAGAATAATCCTTTGCTTTTATCGAGTTCTATCTTCAATTTGTTGGAACTTATAAAAGCTATTTCCATTCCTGAAAAAAAAGCTGATAAAAGTAAGGTTATAATTATGGTTGACCAGCTATTCATTATTTATTTTATTATCTGAAACACACTCTGAAGTGTCAGCCCAGGCTGTGAACAAAATGAATTTAGATTTAATTTGGAAAAATAATGAAATTCGAAACTTGTCTCGAGTACTCGGGACTAATTTCCAATTTCTTTCAATTAGTTAAATGCAGCTTGCAAAAATTAATTATTGTCTTGTTCTTCTTGTCTGAATATAAACACTCCTGTTGGTTTTAAAATTTTCCATTTATTAAATGTTTCGTCTGATTCAAGACCTTTCCCATACAATTCTCTATCTTTTTGTTTTATTTTAACAAATACATCTGAATATATCATTCTTTTATTTTGATCCCATACAAGATGCTCTGTATTTAGTCTTTCATTTTTTTCATTATTAATAACAACAACGTTATTTTTTGCTTCCATTATTTTTCGTTTGTCATAACTTATTCCGTAGTTTGCAGTAATTTTAGATTTTATATTTTTTAGGGAATCAAAGAATAAAATCTCAAAACCTTTCGGGAATTCAGTAAAAGGTTTTTTACCTGCATACTTTTTAAGTTGTTTACTTGTCAATAAAATTTGTACTTGTCCGGAATCACTGTAAATTAGCTCAACATCTTTTATAGACACAACAGGCAAAGAATCTTCTTCTGTACATAATTTAACTTTGTTAACATCATTTTCACAAGCAAAAAGCATTGTTGTGCTAATCAATATAATAATGATTTTTAAGTAAAAGCAATCCTTTTTTAAGAGTCCTGAGTTTATCACACTAATTAGCTTATGAAAAAAAGATACAAAATAATTAATTTTTCTTTTTGAATATACCAATTGTTAAATGGTTAAAATGTTGGTGTAGTTTTTATTTTTTAATAATACCTTAAATCCTCAAGGAGTATCGTTATGAGAAGTCGTAATGTGCGTCAGTATTGGCGCAGCACAGAAAAAAGCAACACAGTCGCAGCACCGGCTGCGTAGAGTAAGTTTTTTGAGCATTCGTAATAATGGCGTGCAGTGCGTCTTCGTAATAGATATGTCCTTGCGAATTTAAGGTAATATAGCAATTTAACAATTTTTATAAAATTAAACACAAAAGTATGATTTCTCCTTAATAATGATATGAAATGTAAAATTTTCTTTCAAAAATTAATTATTATTTATTGTCAAAATTAAAACAATAACAATTAAAAATAATATGATTACAAAGGTAATAATTAATTTGTTTTGGGACTAACAAATCTCAAAAAAAGAA
>CAYNBX010000287.1:0-2518 GCA_964395505.1 uncultured Bacteroidales bacterium
TCAGTGTTTGAATCAGAATGTTCATTTTCAAGGCTTGCGAAGTCAAAAAAGCAGAGTTTACTTTTGTAAATGAGCATTTTTTTGACGAGCGTAACGCAGAAAATGGACATTATGGACAAAAACTAATTATAATAAATTGTTTAGAAACAAGACAATATATATACAAAATTATTTTATGTCTAAGTTGTTTATTAGTCAAGTAAGTTTCCTATTCTTTGTATTTAAAATAGGCAAAAGTATTAGAGATAAGCAGCCAGCAAAGATAAGCATAAAAGTTTGAGCAGACCATAGCAGCCAACCCATAGCATAGCCTGTTGTTTCAGGAACATTATAAACATACAAAGTTTCAGCTACAATTGCAGGATAAATACCTATTCCTCCTTGAACAATCATATTTCCAATAGAACCAAATATAAGAACAGTAAAACCTGCATCAATTCCCAGTGCCGCAGTTTGATCTAAGCTGCGGAAACAAGTATAAGTCATTAATAAATACAGAAACCATATTATTAAAGTAAGTAAAATAAACCATACAGGTTTTTTAATTTTAGAAAGAGATCTTATGCCTTCCCAAAATCCAAGTAAAAGATTTTTAAATTTTATATATGATTTTGTTTTAGATATCTTTTTCCTGAATAAAAAAAATAAAAGTAAGATGAGTACTATTATCCCTAATATTAAATAGACATGAAAATTTCCAACACCTGGATCAGAAAGTTTATTTGAGAGCCTAAGGTAGATCTTTTCATGGGTATAAGTGTGTAGTTTATTAAATTGTAAGGCGAAATTTATAAAAAACAGTATAATAAAAGAAAAAATATCAAAGGCTCTTTCTGTGATAACAGTACCAAAAGCTTTATTAAAAGGGATTTTCTCATATTTTTTAAGAACTCCACAGCGACTTACTTCACCTAATCTTGGCAAAGCAAGATTAGCAAAATATCCAACCAAAATTGATAGAAAAACATTAATAAATTCCAGTTTGTAACCAAGAGGTTCCATCATTATTTTCCAACGTAATGTTCTAGCTATATGGCTTATAATTCCAAAAAAACCTGATAAAAGCAGCCATCGGTAATCAGCTTGTTTGATAGAATTAAAAATTTCCTTTTTCTGTCCAGGAGTTAAATTTTTCATAAACAGCCATATAAAAAAAACTCCTATTCCTAAAAAGAAAAGAAATTTTAACACTGATAATATTTTCTTCTTCAAAGGATTATTTTAGCTTGTTATTATTAGGAAATATAATGGTGGGTTTAAAATGTTTTGCTTCTTCAATATCCATTCTTGCATAGGCAATAATTATCAGAACATCACCAATTTCAGATTTTCTTGCAGCAGGTCCATTCATACAAATAGTTCCTGAACCTCTTTTGCCTTTTATAACATAAGTTTCAAGACGCTCTCCATTATTAATATTTACAACTTGTACCTTCTCGTTTTCAATAATATTTGCAGCATCCATTAAGTCTTCATCAATGGTTATACTCCCAGAATACTGCAAATTAGCATTTGTGACTTTTACTTTATGGATTTTTGATTTTAAAATTTCTATTAACATAAGGCAAAATTATGAAAAATTATGAAAATAAAATAATATTATCTATTAAACGTATTTTATTTAAGTAAACGGCAATACATGCAATAATATTTTTGTTATCAGTTCTTTTTTTTATTGGCATCAGTGTTTCCATATCTACCACTTCAAAATATTCAAGTTTCATCAAAGGGTTTTTATTTATTCCAAAGTAAACCCATTTTTTTAATTCTTCAACTGAGATATCCCCTGCTTTTTCTTTTGCTTTTAATAATGTTTGATAAATATAAGGTGCTGCTTTTCTTTCTTCAGTCGTTAATCTAACATTCCTTGAACTAATAGCCAGTCCGTCATTTTCTCTTACAATTGGACAGGAAACTATTTCAACAGGAATATTATATTTTTTTACAAGATGCTTAATGATTACTAATTGCTGAAAATCTTTTTCTCCAAAATATGCTCTGTCAGGTTCTATAATATTAAATAATTTATTTACAACAACTGCAACACCATTAAAATGCCCAGGTCTGTATTTCCCTTCCATTACCTTATCCAAATTTCCAAAATCATAAACAGTATCAATAGGTTCGGGATACATTTCTTCAACAGAAGGCATAAACAATAAATCACAGCCTATTTCTTTCAATATCTTAGTATCAGACTGAAAATCTCTGGGATATTTTTCAAGGTCTTCTTTATTATTGAATTGTATAGGATTGACAAATATACTACAAGCAGTAAAATCGTTTTCTTGTTTTGATTTTTGAAGTAAAGAAAAATGACCTTTATGCAAAGCACCCATTGTTGGGACAAAACCTATTGACAAACCCTTTTGTTTTATTTTATATAGATAATTTTTTGTTTTGTTTATTTTATTGAAAATTTCCATAAAGGATTGAACTTTTAATGTATAAAAAATATTCTATTGTTAAATTATAAATTTTTGTTTCAAGTTAATTAGTGTCCGTCTTTAAAGTCGGT